>DATNGU010000118.1:0-2547 GCA_035605775.1 Solirubrobacterales bacterium
CAGGTCGGTCGCGATCGCTTCGACCGACTTGCGCATGATCTCGTGGTCTCCCGGCATGAAGCCGAAGAGCGGCGCGAGCAGCGTGGAGGCGTCGAGGGCGTCCGTGTCGTAGTGCTGGCGCAGGACACCGTCGCGGATACCGTGCTCGACGATGTCCGCGCGGATCTCCTCCGCCGTTGCTTGCCAGGCCGCCTGGAGCTTCGGGTCGCCGCGGATCTCGGCCAGCTTCGCCGCGCGGTCGAGCGCGACCCAGCACATCAGCTTCGAGGAGACGTAGTGCTGCGGCTTGCCGCGCGCCTCCCATATGCCCTGGTCGGGCTCGCGCCAGATGTTCGTCGCGCACTCGGCCTGTGACTGGACGATCGGCCACAACCGGCGCGGGAGGCGCTCGCTGTGGCGGGTATGGAGGAGGATCGAGTCGAGCACCGCGCCGAAGACGTCGTTCTGGCGCTGGTCGAAGGCGCCGTTGCCGATCCGCACCGGCTTCGCTCCGGCGTAGCCCGTCAGGTCGTCCCGGGTCGACTCGGCCAGGTCGCGCCGCCCATCGATGCCGTACATGATCTGAAGCGAGCCGTCGTCGGTCGGCTCGAGCTCGGCCACGAACTCCATGAACTCGTCGGCTTCCCAGTTGAGGTTGAGGAAGTGCAGCGCCTGCAGAGTGAAGGTGGTGTCGCGCATCCACGTGTAGCGGTAGTCCCAGTTGCGCTCGCCACCCGGGGTCTCGGGCAACGAGGTCGTGAGCGCAGCCACCGTCGCGCCTGTGGGCATGTACGTGAGGCCCTTGATTGTGAGCGCAGAGCGCTGGATCGGCTCGCGCAACCGATGATCCGGGATCCGCGCTGTGCCTAGCCAGTTGCGCCAGAAGCGCGTGGTGGCCTGGATCCTCGCCTCCGCCTCGTCGACGTTCTGCGGCGTGGCGAGCCCTTCCGACCAGGACAGAGCGCAGTAGGCCCGGTCGCCCTGAAGGAGCTCGTGCCGGGCGCGAATGCGATCCCCCTCGATGCCCAGCGCGAAGTCCGATTGCAGGCGGAACTGCTGCCCTGCGCCGCTGGCGTCGACGGCGTGGCGGTCGCCGTCAGCGCCGGTCCACTCCGCCGGTGTGCGGCCGTAGTCGAACGCCGGCTCGCAGACGAGCTCGACGTCGACCTTGCCGTGGATGCACACGACCAACCGGATCAGCATGTGGTCGGCGTCGTCGTCGCCAGGCGGCCTCGCATGGGGTGTGATCGCGTCGTCGTGGTCCCAGGGGCCCATCGTCAGCGCGTCACGGACGAGGATCCAGCCCGAGGGGGTCTTCCACGTGGTCAAGAGCACGTTCGTCCCCGGTTCGTAGGTCTGCCCCGCTGGATGGGCGATCCCGAAGGGACCGAAGCGGAAGAAGCCGGCCTCGCGGTCGAGCAGGCTGCCGAACACGCTCGGAGAGTCAAAGGAAGGGATGCAGAGCCAGTCGATCGCCCCGTCCGGAGCAACGAGCGCTCCGGTGTGGCAGTTCGACAGAAAAGCGTAGTCGGCAATCGCCGGGAACGGCGAGGGCATCGCCGCGCTCTGCGGCTGGGTCTCGGCTTCGTTGGTGACCGCGGTCATTGGCGGGGCTCCCTCCTTGGGCTCTCTATGTCGCAATCCAGGGCTCGTGCCAGCGGCCGTGCCCTGCCACGAGGTCGTCGGCCTCCGCAGGCCCGAGCGACCCTGGCTCATACGAGTGCACGGGCGGAGGCGCGTCGATCAGCGGCTGCATGATCCGCCATTGCTCCTCGACCCCGTCCTGCCGGGTGAAGCGTGTCCTGTTGCCCACCATTGCCGCGTGCAGCAGGACCTCGTACGGCGTCGGCCCTTCGCCGCCCTCCGCCTCGAACTCCATGTCCAGCGTGATCGCGGCCGCGCCGGCCGCATCCGCACGGTGGGCGTCGACGATCAGCCTGATTCCGGTCGTCGGGTCGAGCCTGACGACGAGCTGATTCGGCTCCGGCCGTCGCGCGTGCAGGTGAAAGCCGAGGTTGGGCGGGTGCTTGAAGACGAGCCTGAGCTCGGTCTCCGTCGCCGCGAGCTTCTTCCCGGTGCGAATGAAGAAGGGCACGCCGGCCCAGCGCCAGTTCTCGATCTCGAGGCGAAGGGCCGCGAAGGTCTCGGTCGTGGAGTCGGGCGCAACGCCGTCGATGTCCAGGTAGCCGTCGTACTGGCCGCGCACGTAGTGCGCCGGGTCGGCGGTGACGACGGCCCGGAAGAGGTTGACCTCCGCGTCCGCGATTGCCGATGCCTCACGCCGCGAGGGAATCTCCATCGCAGCCGCAGCGACAACCTGCATCAGGTGGTTGACCACCACGTCGCGGAGCGCGCCGACCGGGTCGTAGAAGTGGCCCCGGTCGTCGACCCCGAACTTCTCGGCCATCGTGATCTGGACGCTCGAGACGTAGAGCCGGTTCCAGACCGGCTCCAGCATCATGTTCGCGAAGCGCAGGTAGAGCAGCTCCTGGAGGCCGATCTTCCCGAGGAAGTGGTCGATCCGGTACAGCTGCGCCTCGTCGATGTAGCGGTGGATCTCCTCGTTCA
>DATNGU010000119.1:0-7491 GCA_035605775.1 Solirubrobacterales bacterium
CCCGGTCTTCAACCTCGACGATCGCGAGCCCGGCGGCTTCCCCGTCCTCGCCGGCGATTTCGTCACCACCGACGACGGCACCGGCCTCGTCCACATCGCGCCGGCCTTCGGCGAGGACGACTACGCGGTCGCCGCCACGGCCGGGATCTTCAACCCCACCGACCACGGCAGCCTCTACAACCCGGTCACCCCCGACGGCCGCTTCGACCGCCGCGTGGCCGGCTTCGAGGGCGAGTTCGTCAAGGACCCGGAGGTCACCGCGAGGCTGATCGCCGACCTCGAGCGGCGCGGCCTGCTCTTCCGCGAGCAGGTCTACGAGCACGCCTACCCGCACTGCTGGCGCTGCGGCACGCCCCTCCTCTACTACGCCAAGTCGAGCTGGTACGTCGCAACCTCCCAGGTCCGCGATCAGCTCCTCGCCAACAACGAGGAGATCGGCTGGCACCCCGAGCACATCAAGTACGGCCGCTTCGGCAAATGGCTTGAGAACAACGTCGACTGGGCGCTATCGCGCGACCGCTACTGGGGCACGCCGCTGCCGATCTGGGAGTGCAGCGGCGAGGACTGCGACGGCCGCTTCTGCGCCGGCTCGGTCGCCGAGCTGCGCGAACGCGCCAAGGGCGAGGTGCCCGACGACCTCCACCGCCCCTACATCGACGAGGTCGAGGTCGAGTGCGAACGCTGCGGCGGCGAGATGCGACGGGTCGAGTCGGTGATCGACACCTGGTACGACAGCGGCGCGATGCCCTTCGCGCAGTTCCACTACCCGTTCGAGAACGAGGAGCTGTTCGAAGAGCGCTTCCCCGCCGACTTCGTCTGCGAGGCGATCGACCAGACGCGCGGCTGGTTCTACACGCTGCTGGCCGAGTCGACCCTGCTCTTCGACACCTCCAGCTACCGCAACTGCGTCTGCCTCGGCCTCATCCTCGACCCCGAGGGGCAGAAGATGTCGAAGAGCAAAGGCAACGTGGTCGAGCCCTGGGAGGTGATCTCTACCCACGGCGCCGACGCCTTCCGCTGGTACTACCTGACGGCGCAGCAGCCCTGGTCGGGCTACCGCTTTTCCGTCGAGACGGTCGGCGAATCGGTGCGGCAGTTCCTGCTGACGCTGTGGAACACGTACTCGTTCTGGGTGCTCTACGCGAACGCCGAGAACCTCGCGCCGGGCGACTTCGCCGGCGCGCCCGAGCCGGCGGAGGACCTGGACCGCTGGGCTCTCTCCCGGCTGCAGGCGACCGTGTCGACCGTCCAGCAGCACATGGACGACTTCGACTGCACCGCCGCCGGCCGGGCGGTCGCCGACTTCGTCGAGGAGCTCTCGAACTGGTACGTGCGACTCTCGCGCCGGCGCTTCTGGGACGGCGACCGCGCCGCCTTCGCCACCCTGCGCCACTGCCTGCTCGAGGTCGCGGCGCTGCTCGCCCCCTTCACTCCCTTCCTCGCCGACGAGATCCACCTCAACCTCGCCGGCGGCGAGGCCGAAGAGCTGGGCGCTCTGCCCGACTCCGTCCACCTGCGCGACTTCCCAGAGCCCGACCCGGCGCTGGCCGACCCCGGGCTGGAGACGGCGATGGAGGCGGTGCGGCTCACGGTCGAGCTCGGCCGCGCCGCCCGCGCTCAGGCCAAGGCGAAGATGCGGCAGCCGCTGCGCCGCGCCGTGATCGTCGCCAACGACAGCGAGCGAGAAGCGATCTCCGCCCGCGCCGAGCTGGTCCGCTCCGAGCTGAACGTGAAGGAGCTCGACTTCGTCACCGAGGAGGCGGAGCTGGTCAGCTACGCGGTCAAGCCCAACTACCGCTCGCTCGGCCCCCGCTTCGGCAAGCGGATGCCGCAGGTCGCCGCCGCGGTCGAGGCGCTCGACCCGGTCCACGTCGCCAAGGTGATGGCGGAGGGCGGGCAGGTGGGAATCAACGTCGACGGCGACGAGCACACGATTGGCCCCGACGAGGTCGCGCTCGCCCTGCAGCCGCTGGAGGGCTACGAGGTGGAGGCCGAGGCCGGCCATGCCGTCGCCCTGCAGCTCGAGCTGGACGACGAGCTGCGCCGCGAGGGCCTCGCCCGCGAGATCGTCCACGCCGTCCAGAACGCCCGCAAAGAGGCCGGCTTGGAGATCACCGACCGGATCGAGCTGCGCCTCGGCGGCGACAAGGAGCTACTCGACGCCGCCAGGGCACATGAGCAGTACGTGGCCGGCGAGGTCCTGGCGACGGCTGTCGCCTACGAGGCGAGCAGCGGCACCACGACCAAGCTCAACGGCCGCGAGCTGCGGATCGCAGTAGGCCGAGCCTAGAAAGTGTCCCCGACTTGACCACAGCCCATTCGCTCAGGGTTCCAGTTCGCTCTCCAGCCGCTCCAGCCACTGCTCGGTGTAGGCATAGGTATCGGCCCTGAGACGGGCGACCTGCGCCGGAAAGCGAGTTCCGCCCCGCTCCAGCGCTTCGGCGAGGGGAACGATCTCCTCACGAGTGTGAGCGCCGGCCTCGTGCACGCGCTTACGCAGGCGCCTCACCAGCGCGAGCTGGTCGTCCGGCGGGAGGCGGTCGGCGAGAAAGAGCCGGAGGACCCCTTCGTCGCGGAATTGCGTTTCGGCTTCCTTCGGCGAGCGCAGCCACTCGACCAGCTTCTCCTCTCCGACCTCCGTCAACTCATAGTCGAAGCGCTCTCGCTTGCCTTCCAACTTCGATTTACGAGTCAGCAGGCCGGCCTCCTCGAGCCGACCTAGCTCCGGATAGACCTGGGCTAGAGACGTAGGCCAGAAAAAACGGGTCGAGAGGTCGGCGAGTTTCTTGATCGCATACCCCGAGCGCGCGCCGAGGCCGATCATCCCGAGCATCACGTATGCCGCCGGGCGCATCTTCATCGGAACAGCCGGCCTCCAGCGGTCTGACGGGCTTCGGAAGACCGGTTCGGCGGAACCTCTTGCGACGCGTCTTTATGTCTGTTCAGATGCACTGGCGATGGTCAATGAGACCACAACCGCCGGCGAAGCGCCTCCGGGCCCACGGGGGCCTGGCCTCTTGCTCGGTTTGCGCTGGCTGCTCGATGAGCCGCGTTCCTTTCCCCGCTGGCGCGAGCGCTATGGAGATGTCTTCATGCTGCACTCGAGCGGCTTCGCCCCGCGAATGGTCGTCGTCTCGGATCCGGCCGAGGCCAAGCGGATCTTCGCTGGCGATCGCTCGACGCTGCGCGCGGGGGACGCGAACAGCGGCCCTCTGCGCCAACTCGTGGGGGCACAGTCCCTGCTGCTCTTGGACGAGGAGGGCCACCTGCACCGGCGCAGGCTGATGCTGCCGCCCTTCCACGGGGAGCGGATGAAGATCTACGGGCAGCTGATAACCGAGATCGCCGACGCAGAGATCGACCGCTGGCCGACTGGAGCCGAATTCGCCCTCCTCCCTTCGATGCAGGCAATCACCCTGCGCGTGATCCTCCGCGCGATCTTCGGTCTCGAAGAAGAGGAGGCCCAGCTCGCCCGCATCGAGCGGCTCTTCGTCCGCTACAGCAATCAGGGCATGCGCCCGTGGATGCTGCTGATGGCAGAGCGCGAACTGCCGCGCTATGGGCCCTGGCGGGGGTTCCTGCGCACCCGCGCGGAGGTCGACGAGTTCCTCTACGGGGAGATCGAGCGGCGCGGTCGCGATCCGCGGCTGGCCGAGCGCACCGACATCCTCTCGCTCCTGATCCAGGCCAAAGACGAGGATGGGAACGGCCTCAGCGCGGTCGAGCTGCGCGATCAGCTGATGACCCTGCTGATGGCCGGGCACGAGACCACCGCCACCGGCCTTGCCTGGGCGATCGAGCGCCTGCTGCGCAACCCGGATGCGACGCACCGGCTGATCACCGAGCTGGCGACGGGCCGTGAGGAATACCTCGGCTGGGTCGCACAGGAGACGCTCCGCTGTCGGCCGGTCATCCCCTTTGTGCTTCGCTGGGTTACCGCGCCATTCCCGGTCGGGGAATATGTGGTGCCGCCCGAATCGCTGCTGGCGGTCTCGATCAGCCTCATCCATCAGCGGGCAGACCTCTATTCGTCCCCCGAGGCGTTCCGTCCGGAGCGCTTCGAGGACGGGCGAACCGAGAGCTTCGCCTGGCTTCCCTTCGGGGGTGGCGTGCGGCGCTGCCTGGGTGCCCCCTTTGCCGAATACGAGATGCGCACCGCTCTACGCCGGATCGTCGAACGCTGTGAGCTGTCCGCGCCCGACCCCCGTCCCGAGCGCCCACGGCGCCGCTCGGTCGCCTTCGCCCCTCATCGCGGTGCTCTGGTCACCCTGCACCGGCGGCATGCCGTCTCCTCGGTTCCGGCGACGGCGGAGTTGCTGACGAGCTGATGTACCACGCGATCGTCCGACGCCGCGCGACGCAAGTGTTCGACCTGCTCAGCAGAGACTGGCGTCGGACGATCGACGGACTGTCTCCCTACGTCCACCACGTCTTCCCAGGCGAGCACCCGCTCGGCGGCGAGCGCCATACCCGCGACGCGGTCGTGCACTGGTTCGAACGCCTGGATCGGCTCTTCCCCGGCCACGACTTCACCACCCACCGCACCGTCTCCCGCGGCTGGCCGTGGAACACCTGGGTCGCAGTGCAGTGGAGCGCGGTGTTGCGCCCCCAGGCGGGAGAGCCCTATACCAACCACGGGGCCCATTGGCTGCACATCCGCTGGGGCAAGGTCATTGGCATCTATGCGTATCTCGACTCCCAGCGCGTAGCCGAGGCCTGCGCCACGATGGCCCAAGCGGGAATCCCCGAGGCCGCCGCGCCCCCGATTGTCGACTGAGCGAAGCATGGGCATCCAGGAACGCATCGTGCGGCGACTCGGCCACGCCCGCTTGGTGGCTGTCCTCGGGCGCCGCTTTGGCTTCAGAGTCGATCGCCGCCTCTATGCGGCAACTGGCGGCCGACTGACGACGCTGGGACGAGACACCGCCCCCATGCTCCTCCTCACCACGGTGGGCCGCCGCAGCGGTCTCCCGCGCACCGTCCCGGTGATCTTCGTTCGCGACGGCGAGAGCTACGTGATCAGCAGCGAGAACTTCGGGCAACGCCGCCCGGCTGCATGGCCGCTCAATCTCGACGCCAACCCGCGTGCCGTCGTTCAGGTCGGCTCGACCGTGATGAACTGCACCGCCCGGCGCCTTGGCGAGCGGGAGGCAAACCGCTACTGGGAGCGGCTCGTCGATGCCTGGCCTGCCCACGACACCTATCGGCAGCGCAGCGGCGTCCGCCACACTTTCGTTCTCACGCCGAGCCCGGGCGGGTCCCGAGCGGATGTCTGGCTCCGGCCGTCCTAGTCCTCAGGGCGCTCGCCGATGATGAAGTCGGTTTTCGAGGAGTCGGAGAACTTCACCCAGCAGTGCTCGGGTGCGGCGCCGGCCACCTCGACCAGCGCCGCTTCGACCCGCTTGGCGATCTCCGCCTTCTGCTCGTCGGTCCGGCCCTCGAACCAGTGGATGTGGACGAACGGCATCGGGACGCCTGCTCTGAGCCTCGGACCCCGGCGCTCTAGGCGAGCGCCGGCTCCAGCTCGGCCTCGAGGCGGCGCTTCGGCATCGCCCCGACGACTTTCTTCGCGATCGCCCCGTCCTTGAAGAGGAGCAGGGTCGGGATCGAGAGGACTTCGTACTCGACCGCGGTCTGCTGATTCTCGTCGACGTTGAGGCTGAGGATCTTCAGGTCGTCGCGCTCGGCGTCGATCTCCTCGAGGACCGGGTGGACGACGCGGCAGGGGCCGCACCAGGGGGCCCAGAAATCGACCAGAACGGGGCCCTCGGCCTCGAGCACGTCGGCTTTGAAGGTGGCGTCGGTCACGTCGGTGAGCTTGCCAGTCACTGGTATCGGTCTCCCGGTAGTCGAGTTTCAGCGCTCAATACTTCAGAAAGTATAGCGACGGTTGAAGCGGCTAGCTTGCAGCTTATGACCAACGCCGAGATCGCCGCCGCGCTCGAAGAGCTGGGGGTGCTGTACGAGCTGGACGGCGCGGTCAAATACAGGGTCCTCGCCTACTCGACGGCCGCCAAGGCGATCCGCGAAAGCCCGGTCTCGGTCGCCGAGCTTGCTGCGGCGGGCCGGGCGACCGAGATCCCCGGCGTCGGCAAGACGCTGGCCGAGAAGATCGACGCCCTGCTGGAGACCGGTGAGATCCCCGCCGCGGTGAAGCTGAAGGCGAGGTTCCCGCCGACCCTGATCGAGGTCACCCGCGTCCCAGGCGTCGGCGCAAAGACCGCGAAGCTGCTCTTCGACGAGCTCGGCGTCACCTCGCTCGAGGACCTGAAGGTGGCGGCGGAGGCAGAAAAGGTGCGCGATGTGAAGGGCCTCGGCCCGAAGGCGGAGGAGAACGTGCTGGCGTCGCTGGAGCGGCTCGGCGAGCCGGGCGAGGGTCCCGGCCGGGTGCTGCTCTCGACGGCACGGCCGATCGCCGAGGAGCTGGCGGCGGCGCTGCGCGAGCACCCCGCGGCTGAGCGGGTAGAGGTGGCGGGATCGGCGCGGCGCTGGGCCGAGACCTGCAAGGACATCGACCTGATCGCGACCGCCGAGCAGCCGGCGGCGCTGGCCGAGCACCTGGCGGGCCATGAGCTGATCGCGGCGGCGGGCAAACCGGGAGCCAACGGGGTACGGGCACAGACCCACAACGGGATCTCGGTCGACCTGCGGATCGTCGCCCCCGAGGCCTTCGGCAACCTGCTCCAGCATTTCACCGGCTCCCAGGCGCACAACGTGCAGCTGCGCGAAGAGGCGGTGGCGCGCGGCCTCTCCGTCTCCGAGCACGGGATCACCGAAACCGAGAGCGGCGAGAAGATGCTGTGCGAGAGCGAGGAGGAGGTCTACGAGCGGCTCGGCTACGCCTACATCGAGCCGGAGCTGCGCGAGGGCCGCGGCGAGCTGAAGGTGGCGCACGAGGGCAAACTGCCCGACCTGATCTTGGTCGAGGACGTGCGCGGCGACCTGCACTCCCACACCACCCTCTCCGACGGTCGCAACACGCTGGAGGAGATGGCGGCGGCCGGGCGCGAGCGCGGCTACGCCTACATGGCGATCACCGACCACTCGGCCAGCCACGGCTTCGGCGACCACGTCACCGCCGAGCGCCTCTGGGAGCGAATTGAAGAGGTGCGCGAGTGGAACGAGGGCGTGCGCGGCTTCCGCCTCCTCGCCGGCTCGGAGGTCAACATCGGCCTCGACGGCGGGCTCGACTACCCCGACGACCTGCTCGAGGCGCTCGACTGGGTCGTCGCCAGCGTCCACACCTCCTTCTCGATCTCAGCGGCGGCGATGACCGAGCGTGTCCTGACCGCGATCGAGAACCCCCACGTCGACTGCATCGGCCACCTCACCGGCCGCCTGATCGGCCGCCGCGAACCCTATGGCGTCGACGTCGAGGCCGTGGTCGAGGCCGCCGCCAACGCCGGCACGATGCTCGAGATCAACGGCAACCCCAACCGCCGCGACCTCTCCGAGCACCACGCCCGCCTCGCCCGCGACGCCGGCGTCGCG
>DATNGU010000120.1:0-8456 GCA_035605775.1 Solirubrobacterales bacterium
GAGGACTGCTCCCCACGCCACGTGCCGAACGAGGGCGTCGCCGTCACCGAGGTGCCGCGGACGCTGTCGGGGAAGGTGCTCGAGCTTCCCGTCAAGCGGATCCTCCAGGGGACCGATCCGGAGAAGGCGGCGAGCCGTGACTCGCTCGCCAACCCGGCGGCGCTCGACTACTTCACCCAGATGGCGGCCGCTCTCGAGGCCTGACCGCTACGCCGGCGTGACCGGGTTGCGCCGCTCTGCGAACGAGCGGTCCCTGCTCGCCGCGTGCGCGAAGCGGCGGATCAGGTCGGCGCGCAGCTCATCCGGCTCGACCACCGCGTCGACGACCATCTCCGAGGCCAGGTGGAGGATGTCGATGTCGGCCGCGTACTCCTCGCGCTTGGCGGCGACGAAGGCCTCGCGCTCGGCCTCGTCCTCGATCGCCTGGATCTGGTTGTAGAACACGGCGTTGACGGCGGCCTGCGGGCCCATCACCGCGATCGAGGCGCTGGGCAGGGCGATGCAGCAGTCCGGCTCGAAGGCCGGCCCGGCCATCGCGTAGAGGCCGGCGCCGTAGGCCTTGCGCACGACCACGGAGAGCTTCGGCACGGTCGCCTCGGAGACGGCGCTGATCATCTTCGCCCCGTGGCGAATGATCCCTTGGCGCTCGACCGCGGTGCCGATCATGAAGCCGGGCACGTCGGCGAGGAAGAGCAGCGGCACGTTGAAGGCGTTGCAGGTCTGGATGAAGCGCGCTGCCTTGTCGGCCGAGTCGACGAAGAGGACACCGCCTTTCTGGCGCGGTTGGTTGGCGACGACGCCGACGACGCGGCCGTCGAGCCGGCCGTAGCCGACGATCAGCTCTTTCGCCCAGCGCTTGTGGACTTCGAGGAAGGAGTCGGCGTCGAGCAGGACGTCGAGCACCTCGCGCATGTCGAAGGGCTGGTTCTCGTCGGCGGGGACGATCGCGCCGATCGATGCCTCCGAGGCGGGTGACGCGGGCGCGGTCGCCGGCGGCTCCTCGCGCCAATTACCGGGCATGTAGGAGAGGTAGCGCTTGGCGAGGTCGATCGCCTCCTCGTCGTTCTTTACCAGGAAGTGGCCGCAGCCGGAGACGCCGGTGTGCATCTTCGCCCCGCCCATCTCCTCCAGGGTCACCTTTTCCCCGATCACCATCTCCGCCATCCGCGGCGACCCCAGGTACATCGAGGCGTTGCCCTCGCGCATGATCACCACATCGCAGAAGGCCGGAATGTAGGCGCCGCCGGCAGCACTGGGGCCAAACAGCAGGCAGACCTGGGGCACCTGACCGGAGAGCCGCACCTCGTTATGGAAGATGCGGCCGGCACCGCGCCGTCCCGGGAACATCTGCACCTGGTCGGTGATCCGCGCCCCCGCAGAGTCCACCAGATAGACCATCGGCAGCTGCAGCACCAGCGCCCGCTCCTGGATGCGGAGGATCTTCTCGACCGTCTTCGGACCCCAGGAGCCGGCCTTGACGGTCGGGTCGTTCGCCATCAAAGCGACGCGGCGGCCGTCGATCGTCGCCAGGCCGGTGACGACGCCGTCGGCGCCAAGCCCCTCCTCGTTCCAGTTGGCCAGCAGCCCCTCCTCGGCGAAGGAGCCGGCGTCGACCAGGCGCTCGACCCGCTCGCGCACCGGCAACTTGCCCTGCTCGGCCGTCTTCGCGTGGTGGCGCTGTGGCCCACCGCCCAGCGCCGCCTCCAGTGCCTTTGCGAAGTCCGTCACGGACGGCAGCCTATTCAGCTGCCTGGCTACCGAGCCAGTCGACCGGGCCGGCCGTCAGCAGGTGGGCCCCAAGCGGGCGCCCGAGCACCTCCTGGGCTGCGCGCGAGGCCTCGAGCAGGCGAGACAGATCGACGCCCGTCTCCACCCCCATCTCGTGCAGCATCGAGACGACGTCCTCGGTCGAGACGTTGCCGGTCGAACCCGGCGGCACCGGGCAGCCGCCGAGCTCGCCGAAGCTCGACTCGAAGGAGTCGACGCCCTGCTCCAGGGCGGCCAACACGTTGGCCAGGCCCTGGCCACGGGTGTTGTGGAAATGGGCGGTGAGTTCGACCGCACCGAGCCGCGACCGCGCGGCGGCGAAGAACTCCCCGACCTGGCGCGGGTTGGCCATCCCCGTCGTATCGCCAAAGCCGACCTCGGCGCAGCCCCCGGCGGCGAGCCGCTCGGCAATTGCGAAGACTCGCTCCGGCGGCACCTCACCCTCATAGGGACAGCCGAAGGAAGTCGAGATCACGCCCTCGCAGCGCAGCCCGGCCTCGCCGGCGACGGCCAGGGTCCGCTCCAACCCAACCAGGGACTCCTCGATCGAGCGGTTGACGTTCTTGCGGTTGTGGGTCTCCGAGGCGGAGACGAAGACGTTGATCTCGTCGAAGCGGTCGCGCAGTCCCAGCGCCCGCTCCAGCCCCCGCTCGTTGGGGATCAGGACCGAGAAGGAGACGCCGTCGCGGCGTTGCACCGCACCCAGCACCTCCTCCGCGTCGGCGAGCTGCGGGATCACGTCGGGCCGCACAAACGAGGTCACCTCCAGCCGCTCCAGCCCGCTCGCCGAGAGCAGGTCGATCAGCCGCACCTTCTCCGCCGTCGGGATCGTCTCCGGCTCGTTCTGGAAACCGTCACGAGGCCCGACCTCGCGGACTTTCACCTTGTCGGGCATTGCCGCCACCGCGCCAGCTTAGGCTGTCGCTCTCCTCGTCAGCGTCGTCCTGGCGCGATGCCGTTGCCAGCCATCCTCAGCCGGTTCGCGACCGCCAGCAGGACGAGCCGAACGTAGCCGGCTTCGAAGCGCACCTGCCGGTGCGTGAACCGCAGCGGCGCCATGCCCGCGGCGAGGTGCGCTTGGTCGCGCAGATGGTCCGCGCCTGTTGCGACGGCGTACGGTGGTACCGGAGGCCGTCCGTCTCCACCACGAGCCCCAGCGCGGGCCAGTAGAAGTCGACCTTGAAGCTATTGAGCCACTGGCCCGTCAGCGGGATGGGCAAGCCAGAACCGCCGCCATCCAACGGCCGGGACGGTCGAGCCCAGGCCGGCCCACGGCATAGACGCCGCGCTCCGCCCGGTGCAACCTCCCCTTCGCGATCCGGTGCTGGATCGCCTGGGCGCTGAGGCCAAGGTCGAGAAGCTGCCGTCGCGTAACCACGCCGTGCTGGCTAGTCGCCAGCCCCCAAACCTCCCGCCCCAACTTCTGACGCGTTGATGACCCCATAGGGTCATAAAGGCGTCAGGTCCTCGTTTTCGCCCCCCCGGGGGGGCGATTTAGGCGAGCTGGTTGGTTCCGACTATGCGGCGCTCGTGGGTGCCTACGCCGATCGTTCGCTCGCCTTCGGCGACTTCGACGTCGAAGCGGAGCTTGCGGCCTTCGACGACCTCGCGCAGGATCGCGCGCGTCCGGCAGGTCGCACCCTCCCCCGCCGCCGCTACGTGCTTGACGCAGACCTCGAAGCCGACGGTCGCCTGACCCTCCGGCAGTTGCTCGTAGGCCAGCATCGAAGCGCTGCCCTCCATCATCCCGATCATCCCCGGCGTCGAGAGGACGCTGGCGCCGATCGTGCCGCCGACGTCAGTGGTGAGGGGCGGGGCGACGGTGAACTCGTCGCTGCGCTCTATCCCCGGCACCAGCCCTTGCTCGGACGCCGGCATCAGACCATGCCCAGGCCGCCGCTTACGCCGAGGGTCTCGCCCGTGACGTAGGTGGCGTCGTCCGACGCCAGGAAGGCGACCGCGGCCGCGACCTCATCGGGTTGACCGAGGCGCTTCAGCTGCGTGCTCTCTTTCATCGTCTCGATCACCTTCTCGCCGATCTCACCGAACTCCTTGGCGCCCATCAGCAGCGGCGTCTCGATCGGGCCGGGGGCAATCGAGTTGGCGGTGATCCCGTAGCGGGCGTTCTCGCGGGCGATCGCCTTCATGAAAGCGACGATGCCGCCCTTGGCGGCGGAGTAGACGGCCGAGCCCTTGGAACCGACCCGCCCTGCCTCCGAGGAGATACTGACAATCCGCCCGTAGCCGGCCTGCTGCATCGCCGGCAGCGCCGCGTGGGTGCAGTTGAGGACGCCGCCGAGGTTGACCGCGAGCACCCGCTGCCACTGCTCCGGGGTGGTGTAGGTGAAGAAGCCGAACTCGTCGGTGCCGGCGTTGTTGACGAGGATGTCCGGCGTTCCCACCGCCTCGATCGCCGCCCGGGCGGACTCGAGATCGGTGACGTCCAGATCGATCGCGTGGCCGTTGACCTCGCCGGCGATCCGCTCGGCGCCCGCCGTATCGACGTCGCCGACCCAAACCTCGGCTCCCTCGGCGGCGAGCCGGGCCGCGATCGCGGCGCCGATTCCGCTGGCGCCGCCGGTGACCAGCGCCTTTCTTCCCTCCAGTCGCATCGCGGCGGAGCATAGACTGGCCGACCTTGGCCGCGCATGAACCGATCCCAATCGTCGGCGGCACCGGTGCCCTGGGGGCCGGCTTGGCGCTGCGCTGGGCAATTGCCGGGCGCCCGATCGCGATCGGCTCCCGCTCGGCCGAGCGGGCCGAGGAGGCTGCGGCGAAGCTGCGCGACGCCGTACCCGGTGCCGAGGTCGAGGGGCTGCTGAACGAGGAGGCCGCGACGCGGGCCGGGGTCGTCTTCCTCACCGTCCCCTTCCGCGCTCAGTCGGAGAACCTCAACAACCTGCGCGAGGCGCTGCGGCCGGGGCAGATCCTGGTCGACTGCACGGTCCCGCTCGCCGCCGCGGTAAGCGGCAAAGCGACCCGCTCGCTGGGCGTCTGGCAAGGCTCGGCGGCGCAACAAGCCCAGGAGATGGTCCCCGATGGGGTAACCGTGGTCGCCGCCCTGCACACGGTCGGCGCACCGAGCCTCGGCGACCCGGGGAACGAGCTCGGCGAGGACGTGCTGATCTGCGGCGACCGTAAGGCCGACAAGGCGCGCGTCGCCAAGCTGATCGAGCTGATCCCGGGCCTGCGCGCGGTCAACGCCGGCCCGTTGGAGACGGCGCGGATCGTCGAGCAGCTGACTCCGCTGCTGATTTCGGTCAATGTCCGCTACAAGACCCACGCCGGGATCCGGCTCACCGGGCTTCCCGAGGGGGATCATTGGCAGTGAGCAAGGCTGCGCGATGAGGGTCGCGCTGCTCGCCGGCGGCACCGGGGGCGCAAAACTCGGCGCCGGAATACAGGAGGAGATCGGCGCCGAACTGGCGGTGATCGCCAACACGGCCGACGACGTCGAGGTTCTCGGCGTCCACGTCTCGCCTGATCCCGACCTAGTCACCTACTGGCTCAGCGGCGAAATCGACGCCGAGCGCGGCTGGGGGATACGCGACGACAGCTTCACCGTGTTCGAACGACTCTCCCAGCTCGGGGCGCCGAGCTGGTTTGGCCTCTCCGACCGCGACCTCGCCGCCTGCCTCTACCGGCGCCAATTCCTCGATGAGGGCGGCCGACAGACCGACGCGCAGGCGCAGATCGCCCGTGGACTCGGCGTCGAGGCCCGGGTACTGCCGATGAGCGATGCCCCGGTGCGGACCAAAGTGCTGACCGCAGCCGGGCGGCGCAACCTGCAGGAGTACTTGATCGTCGACGGCGGCGCCCCCGAGGTGCAGGGCGTCGAGCTGGAGGGGATCGCAGAGGCCGAGCCGACGCCGGAGGTGCTCACTGCCCTACGCGACGCCGAGGCGATCGTGATCGGTCCCTCCAATCCGGTGATCAGCATCGGCCCGATCCTCGCCGTGCCCGGTATGCGCGACGCAATCGCCGCCTCGAGGGCCCCGGTCGTGGCGGTCAGCCCGTTCGTCGCCGGCGCCGTCGTCAAGGGACCAACGGAGCGCTTCATGGCCGCGGTCGGCCGTCCCTCCACCGCGGCTGGGGTGGCCTCTCTCTATACCGGCCTGATCGACGCGATGGTCGTCGACGAGGACGATCCCGATCCGCCCCCAGATCAGATTCCCTGCCTAGCCGCACCCACCTTGATGGACAGCGCCGCGGGCCGCGTCCGACTGGCACGGATCGTGCTGGATTACGCGTCTGACCTGAGTGCCGGTCAGGGGTGACCGGCTCGAGCGCCTCGCTAGTTTGAGTCGACGGTGAAAGCGACCGCAGTCCTACCCGTGAAGCGTTTCGCCGACGCGAAGCAGCGCCTTGCGGCGGGGATCAACGACGAGCGACGCAAAACCCTGGTCGCGGCAATGCTGGACGACGTGCTGGAGGCGATCGCTGAGGCGCGTTCGATCGAGTGCACGATCGTAGTCAGCGACGATCCGGAAGCGCTGGACAAAGCCGGCCGGGTGGGCGCCGACGTGGTTCCCGATCCCATGGAGGACGGTCATTCGGGAGCGGCCCTGGCTGGGATCGCGCGCGCCGAGCGGCTGGGGGCCAAATGCGTTGTGCTCCTCCCCGGCGACTGCCCGCTGCTCGAGCCGCGCGAGTTGGACCGCCTGCTCACCGGCCTTCCGACCAACTACGTGGCGATCGTCCCCGACCGCCACGGCAGCGGTACCAACGCGCTCGTACTTGCCCCACCGCGGGCGATTCGGCCCGCCTTCGGCGAGGACAGCTGCTCCCGTCACGTCGCCGCTGCCCGCGAGGGGGAAATTCCCTTCGCGGTCGAGGAACTGCCCTCGCTGGCGCTTGACCTCGACACTCCGGCTGACATCGTCGCCCTCACGCGTGCGCTGGCACCCGGACGGGGGCGAGGCAGGCGCACGGCAAAGGCGCTCGGGCTGTGAACCGATCGGAGGAGCTGCGGGTCATCCCAGTCATCGGCCTGCCGGAGTTCTCCGAGGGCAAGTCGATCGGCGCCGAGATCGCCACGCACACAGAGTTGCTTGAAGGCGACGTCGTCGTCGTCTCACAAAAGATCGTCTCCAAGGTCGAGGGCCAGGTGCACCGCCTCGGCGCGGTCATCCCCGGCGCTGAAGCCCGCCGCCTCGGCGCGGTGCTGGGCAAAGAACCGGCGCTGGTTGAGCTGATCCTCGCCGAGAGCCGCGAGGTGCTGCGAGCCGAGCGCGGTGTGCTGATCACCGAAACCAGGCACGGCTTCGTCTGTGCCAACGCCGGCGTCGACAGCTCCAACCTGCCAGAGGCGGACACGGTCTCGCTGCTGCCGGAGGATCCGGACGCCTCAGCACGGCGGATCCGCGCTGAGATTCGCGGGGCCGCCGGCATCAACCCAGCCGTAATCGTCTCTGACAGCCTCGGCCGCGCCTGGCGGCTGGGACAAGCTGAGGTGGCAATCGGCTGCGCCGGGATCACCCCAATCGACGACTGGCGCGGCCGTCCCGACAGCGGCGGTCGCAAGCTTGAGGCAACCATGATTGCCATCGCCGACCAAGCAGCCGCTGCCACCGACCTAGTGCGCGACAAGGTGAGCCGCATCCCGGCCGCAATCGTCCGCGGCCTAGACCGCTACGTCATCGCCGATGACGGCCCCGGCGCGGTCGCCCTCCGCCGCCCCCGAGGCGAAGATTTGTTTCGTTGAGATCCACCCCTACCGGAATGGATCTATGGGTTCGCAATACGCAGCACGGCCGCGCCCCTGAGACTGCCATCCCGAATCGCGGCAAGCGCCTCGTTGGCCCCCTCCAGCGGATACACCTCGACCTCGGTCCGCACGGGCACCTGCGGCGCCAGCTCCAGAAACTCCTCGCCGTCGCGGCGCGTCAGGTTGGCGACCGAGCCCAGCATCCGCTCGCCCCAGAGGATCTCGTAGGGAAAGCCGGGGATGTCGCTCATGTGGATGCCGGCGCTGACGATCCGCGCCCCCTTGGCGCTGACCCGCAACGCCGCCGTCATCAGCGACCCGACCGGAGCGAAGACGATCGCGCCATCGAGCTCGTCTGGTGGCGATTCCGCCGAGGAACCGGCCCACTCGGCACCAAGACTGCGGGCGAAGTCCTGCCCGGCGTCATCGCCCTCGCGGGTGAAGACGAAGACGCGCCGCCCCTGGTGGACGACGACCTGGCAGAGGATGTGGGCAGAGGCGCCGAAGCCGTAGAAGCCGATGCGTTCGGCGTCGCCGACCAGACGCAGCGCCCGGTAGCCGATCAGCCCGGCGCAGAGCAGCGGCGCCGCCTGCTCGTCTGAAAAATCGGCTGGAAGCGGGAAGCAGAAGCGCTCGTCGGCGACCGCCAGCTCGGCGTAGCCGCCATCGACGTCATAGCCGGTGAAGCGAGCCCGATCGCAGAGGTTCTCGCGCCCGCTCAAGCAGTAGCGGCACTCGCCGCAGGTCCACGCCAGCCACGGCACCCCGACCCGCTCGCCGATCGCAAAGCGCTCCGCCCTCTCCCCCGCGCCGATCACCGTGCCGACGATCTGGTGGCCGGGGACGAGCGGCAGCTTTGGCTTGGTCAGCTCGCCGTCGGCTATGTGGAGGTCGGTGCGACAAACGCCGCATGCCGCCGCGGAGAGCAGCACCTGTCCGGGAGCGGGCTCGGGATCCGGCAGCTCAGCGGGCCGCAAGGGCT
>DATNGU010000121.1:0-8773 GCA_035605775.1 Solirubrobacterales bacterium
CAGCATGCCGAGCGCGGTCGGGCCGTTGATCGTCACCGGTTTGCCGCTGCCACCGGTTCCCGTGCCGAAGCAGGTCGCCTGCGGGCTGGTCTTGATCGACGCCGTGGCGGCGCCGAAGGAGTCTTCGGCGAGCACCTTGCCGCCGCTGCCGACGACCCGCAGGTCGGCGACCGGTCCCTTCGCCACCGCAACCGCGGCAGTTGAGAG
Source organism: Solirubrobacterales bacterium (assembly GCA_035605775.1). Lineage (GTDB taxonomy): Bacteria > Actinomycetota > Thermoleophilia > Solirubrobacterales > 70-9 > VRUE01. The sequence continues at coordinate 208 of DATNGU010000121.1, forward strand.
CACCAGAACAAAAGCCAGCGCGCACGCGGCGACCAGCCGGAATGGAATGAGTCTTGGCATTTAAGCCACCCTTTCCTCGAGGGTTGTCATGGCTGGCCGGGGACAGGTCTCCTGGCTTCCGGGAATCGGTCCGCCGCACCTTCCCGGGAGCTCAGTGTTGCCCCCAGTGGCTGACGCAAAGCGCGCCTGCAGCTTCCTTCACCCGGTCACAGTGGCGGGACCGCGCCGGCTTCTCACCGGACTTCCCTTGACCACCGACCGATTACGCGAGCGAGTCTATCCGGCGCGCGGGGCACGACGATCCCTGATTGCAATCGCGTTTACATCTTCAGCCTGACAGCTAATTCCCCTTGTCCCGCTTGGGCCTTCCGCTCTTCGCACCGTTGGAAGGCGGTACTTCGACGGTTCCCTGCACCATGCCGGCGCGTTGGCCGTCCGTCGTTTCCGAATGATCGCCACCACTCCAAGCCTGGCGATGCCAAGCGCCGTACTACGACACCAATCCGATACGAGCTCCGCATTGAGAGCAATCCATCTGAGCGGCCTTTAGCTCAGGAGCTATCGGGTGAATTGGGATGGTCTGCATTGAGCTGTCCAGCCTGACCCGATTCACTGGTCGGCGCCTTGGCCGACGAAATATCGTTAGGGGTCGATCAGGGGGCTCTTACTGAGGTCTTCGGGGACTCGAATGCAGCTAGACCGACAGTCATTGGAATCGGCTCCTCCCCGGACTCGGCCAAGCGAGCCCTAGCCCTGTCCTGTTCCTCTAGGAGGAATTCGAAAAGGGCGTCGACTCTGGTAATCGTGTTTTTCCAGCCAATCTCATCGAGGCGGACTGGGGTCCACGTGAAGTGACGATCGTCCCGAGCGTCAATCGTGCCGCCCTTCATTGCTTCCTTCACACGTTCCGCATAGGTCACGAAGGCTCTCCAGGTGAACGTGTTCTGGAGGACTTCCGGCACTTCAGGCCAAGTGCTCTCGTCGAACATCGCTGGCCCAGTCGCGCGATAGAAGTGCTCGGTGGCACCCCTCCGTTTTCCCCCGGTCTCCTTTCGCACCAGAACAAGCCAGTCGTACTGAGCCAGCACGTCAAAATGGCGAGATACCCTAGACAAGGAGCCGCCGCCAAACTCTTCGAAGAATTGCTTCGGGCTCATGTCTCGCGTATTCAGCTCGGCGAGAATTTGAATGCGTAGCGGATCAGCAAACACTTTGGCCATACGCATGCTGAACGGCGCCTGAGATCTGGTCTCCGTTCGTACGTCCGCCACGCAATCCCTCCAATGCTCTTCGTTTGCCCGATTGTTGCCGTGAAGTCTATGCGGTGCTCTCGTGGAACTGTCTGAGGACCACGAGAGTTCGCAGTGCCGTTGGGCGAATGCTTTGAATTTTTAGAGCATTCTAGAAAAACAATCCAGGGAGGGGGTGACGAATGAAGCTCGCATCAACCGACTCGGCTCTGCCAGTCCTCGCGATCACGAAGGCTGGCTAAATCGCCACTGGAGAGCCCCCCCGGGTCGCCGTGAGTCGGCGGTTCGGGGGCCGGCCCTTCGGGGCCGTCCCAGGGCGACCCGGGTCCGTCCCTGACCCCATTTGGCGCCTAACGCTCGGTGCTGGGAGGTCTTTTGCTTTCCAAAGTCGAAGTGAAAGACACGCTCAGTATTCCTACACTACCGCGCCAATTCCTTAATGGCCCGTCAGTTCGGGGCATTCGATCAAAGCGAAGAGGAGCAATGGCAGATTCAGGCAGGGGGCAGAAAAGAGGCAGACGGAGCAGGCGCAAGCGGAGCGGACGCTCGGCTAGACGCAAAGCCCCCAAAAAGCGAGGGGACTCCGAAGGTGCGCGTCAAGCGAACCTGATCCACGCTCTGAATCATCCCTTGAGGCGGCAGATACTGCGGCTGCTCCACCTGAGCGAGGATTCCAGCAGCCCGGCCCGGCTTGCCGAAGGGCTTGACGAAGAACTGAGCAGCGTCAGTTACCACGTCCAAGTCCTCAAAGGCTTCGAAGCGGTGAAAAAGGTCGACGAGCGCCCGGTGCGTGGGGCCATCGAGCACTTCTACGTCTCCTGCGTCGCCGATGACGCAAAGATTTTAGCTCTGCTCGACGCTACAAAAGAGTCCGACGAGGAAAAGTAGCCGCCCCCTGGCTGAACTTTCGTCCAACTCGCTTGGCTCGCCAGGCTGCCCCTGCCTAGGCTCGCCCGGAATCTGGAAACCAACACGTTTACAGGGGGAATCATGGGGCAGGGGATTAGGCGGCACTCGCCGGCGCTGGTCATATCCGTAATCGCACTGTTCGTCGCGCTCGGCGGCAGCGTCTACGCGGCGAAGAAGGCGAAGATCGACGGCAAGGCGATCAGGGCGAAGTCGATCCCCGGCAACCGAGTGAAGCCGCACTCGATCGCCGCCAACCGGCTCAAGCCTGGCGTCCTGCGTAGCACCGGCGCGGCCTCGCAGTTGACCGGCGCCGACATCAACGAGCTGACCTTGGGCCAGGTGCCGAGCGCGGCGCACGCCGATACAGCCGACAGGGCGCAGAGCGCGATCGACGCCCAGACCGCGCTCAACGCGGTCAACGCAATCGACGCGAAGACGATCAACGGACACAGCGTCGGCTGCCTGGCGGGGACCCAACCGTTCGCCGGCGGTTGCTGGGAGAGCTCGCCGAACAGCCCGGTCAACGCCCCGACGGCAGCGCGAAAATGCGCCGCGCGGAACGGGACCCTGCCCGAGGCGCTACAGCTGGCCGCCTTCGCCGAAGAGCCGGGTGTCAACCTTGACCCGGGGGACGAGTGGTCAGGGGACATTCCAGTCGTTTCAGGTTCCGATGTTTATGCCGTTGTGACGGTCACCGCTAACAGCGTGGTCGACATGAGCATGTCGACCAACACCCGCGCATACCGCTGCGTAATCCCCCTACTCACCTGACCCAAGTGAGCGGGGCACTATTCTCATCCCGATGCGAATGGGTCCGCACCGCGCCGTACTTGCCTGCCTCCTCGCAGCGCTGCTCGTCGTACCAACCAGCGCCAGTGCCTCGGTCCGCCTCCACCCCACTGCTGCCCCGAGCCGCGGCGAAGCGGCGCGGATCGCCAACTACTGGACCCCGGAGCGGATGCGCGCCACCCCGCCGCTCGATGCGCCCGACGCCAGCGGGGTCGAGACGGCGCTCGCTAGCTTCGCCCAGGTTGCCGAACCGACCGTCCTCCCCTTCGCCGTCAACGGCCGCCTCTTCGTGCGCCAGGGAGGCAAAACCGGTTTCTGCTCGGCGACGGCGATCAACAGCGTCAGCCGCCGCCTCGTGCTGACCGCCGCCCACTGCGTCAACTCCGGCCCCGTGGGGCCGCGCGGGCAGAGCATCTGGTCGAGCCTGCTCGAGTTCGTCCCCGCCTACAGCGGCAGCACGTCGCCCTTCGGCGCCTTCATCGCCCACCGCAAATCCGCCTTCGCGCTGAAACAGTGGACCCGGTTCGGCAACCCCAATTACGACATTGGAGCGATCCTCACCGCGCCCAACGCCGAAGGGGTCAATGTCGCCGACGCGGTCGGCGGCGGCGCCTCGATCGTCACCGACCTCAGCCGCCACCAAGAATTCCAGACCTTCGGCTACCCGGGCGAAACCCACTGGATGCAGGGCTGCGACTCGCCCTACGTCGGCGACGACAACGTCACCTACCGGATTCCGGGCCCGCCGACGATCGCGATCCGCTGCCACTGGGCCCCCGGCGCCAGCGGCGGCGGCTGGCTGATCGAAGAAGGGAAGGCGATCGACGGACTGACCAGCTACGGCAAACGCACCGACCGGCGCCACACCTTCGGCCCCTACTTCAGCAGCCGCAACGTCGGCCGTCTCGTCGCCGGGCTGTAGGCCGGTCAGGCGCTGAGCAGATCGCGGTAGAAGCGGTAGTCGCGCCGCTCCGGCCGCAGGTTGGAGGCGAGCGCCAGGTGGTGGCGGGCGCGCTCGGTTTCACCGGTCTTTGCCAGTGCCCGGCCGAGGCAGAAGTGGGCGTAGTCATTGACCGGATGGGTGTCGAGGACCGCCTCGAACTCGCCCGCGGCGGCGGCGAAGCGACCACAGCGGAAGTAGGCGCGCCCCAGCGCCTCGCGTACCGACGACTTCTCCGGCGCCCGTCGCGCCGCCGCCTCCAGCGGCTCGGTCGCCTGCTCAAAGTCGGCCTCCTCGAGCAGCTCGATCCCCTTCCTGTAGAGGATGAAGGTGGACTCGCTCTCGCTAACGGTCACGCACCGAGTGTAGAGACCCCCGGTAGGGGTGAAACGTCTTGTACTTTTTCCGCGGCGAGGCCGGCGGATAGCCGACAAACTGTCTTCGGAAAAAGTTAAGTGGAACCCCTACCGGGGGTCTCTACTTGGCGCGTACGGCGGCGATCGTTTCGCGCAACGTCCCGCGAGCGTCATGGTGGGGCATCCAGTGAAGTTTGCGGCGGGCGCGGGAGGTGTCCATCATTAGCGGCCGGCGCATCGTCTCGATCCAAGCCGCCTCGGGTGGCAGGAAAGAAAGGAACGGCGCCACCGCCTCGGCAGCTGCGCCGACGGCGAGTTGCGGCGCCGGCACGGTATGCCAGCCGAGCTCGTGGGCAAGGTCGGAAACGGTCAGCTCGCCGGGGCCAGCGAGGTTGTAGATGCCGGGCTCGCCGTGGCCAAGCACCGCGGCGCAGAGCGCGGCGGCGACGTCGTCGTGGTGGACGAGCTGGAACGGCACGCCCGGGTCGGGCAGGACCGGGCGCAGGGAGGGCGCCTTGCCCAGCGCCCAGCGCACCGGCCCCGGCAGCTTCTGGCCGAGCGCCAGCAGCGGCACCATCTCCAGCAGCAGCGGCGCCTGCGGCCCGGCGACGATGCAGGGGCGGAAGACGTAGGCCTCGGTGGCCGAGCCGGCGAGCGCCTTGCTCAGCTCCGCCTCGACCTCGGCCTTGTCGGCGGAGTAGGGGTGGCGGGCGGTGCCCCGCACCGGCTCGTCCTCGGCGATCAGCGCGGGCAGGTCGCGATGGAAGCCGTAGGCAGCGACGGAGGAGGTGTAGACGAGGCGCTTTGCCCCCGCGGCGGCAGCGGCCTCGAACACGTTGCGTGAGCCGGTCAAGTTGACCTCGCGGCTCTCGCCCCGCCCGGCGACGATGACGAAGGCGAGGTGGACGACGACGTCGGCCTCCTCGACCAAAGCCTCGACCGAGTCGCGGTCGAGGATGTCGCCGCGGCGGTATTCGGTCTTCTCCCAACCCTGCCCGCCGAGGTCGAACGGTCGCCGCGCCATTCCGATCACCCGCTCGACCTGGGGCACCCGCTCCAGCGCGGAGATGAACGACTTCCCGATCTCGCCGGTCGGACCGGTGACTGCGATCGTCAGCACGTCATCAATTTTCCCGAAAGTGCGGGAACGAATGCCCTCACCTATGCGCCGAAGACTGATTTAGCCTGCAAAGAGATCGCGATTAAGCAAAGATGCCCGATCGCGCTATTTGATCCTTACACTCAGCGCAGAGAGAGAGGAAACAGTGGCAACCGAGGAGGCAAGGGCGATCTGGCATCCCTTGAGGGCTCGAATACTCCAGCTGATTATTCGGGAGCCAGCGACCCTGTCGCAGATCATCGCCACCACCGGTGAGGAACCGGGGATAGTCGCCTACCACAGCTCGGTGCTCTGCAGCGCCGGCTGCATCCAGGCGGTCGAGCCACCGCCCGACCCCACCGACCCCCTCTTCGAGGCCAACCGCTAGCCGCGGAGCCTCCCTCGGAACGAGCCGGGCGGATGCCCGGTGGACAAGTGCTGTGTTCCGTTGTTACACTCCAAAATTATTGAATGGTTACCCAACTATTTGATAAAAAAATACGCACCAGTACCTCAATCGGTTAGAGGATCGGGTTTGTAAGCCGAGGATCCGGGTTCGAGCCCCGGCTGGTGCATCGGCGCTGAGTCGTCGTGAGCTATGGATACCAATCTCTTCGACTACTTCGATGACGCGGGAGGCGGGGACGAAGCCCAGTCGCACTGGGCTCTGCGCGCGCCCTACAGGCCAGACGCCCGCTTCGACTTGATGCTGGTGCCTCGGGTTAAGGGCTGGCAGGAGGATCGCGACTCGCTCGGCGCCCTGGAGGAGATCGAATCCCGATCCTGGGTCGAGGCGGTCGAGCGCGACGACGGCCAGATCCGGCTTCGCCTCGACGACAGCTGGGTGGCGCAGCGGGGAGCGGAGCTGGAGCAGGGCGAGGAAGCCGTCGCCGGTTGTGGCAACGGTGCCAACGGTCAGCGCTTCGCGCTCAACTTTTGGGACGCAAACTCGACCAAGGCGCTGCACATCGGCCACCTGCGCAACCTGGCGCTCGGCAACTCACTCGGCGCCGCGCTCACCGAGGCCGGCGGCGAGGTCGAGCGGCGCAGCATCATCTGCGACGTCGGCCGCAGCATGGGCGAGGCGATGGCCGGAGTCGTGCGCAGCGGCAAGTACCCGCAGGCGGCCGAAAACGGCGTCAAGAGCGACCATTTCGTCGGCTACTGCTACGCCGACTACGTCAAGAACGGGGCCTCGCTCGGGCTCGGCTCCGACCACCCGGCCGACTCGCTGACGCGCGAGGTCGACGTGCAGGACGACAGCGCCGACGAGCTGCTGCAGCGGGTGCTCAACGGCGACCAGACGGCGCTCGAACTGTGGTCGCAGACGCGGGCCTGGGTGATCTCCGGCCAGCGCAAGACCTTGGCCCGGCTCGGCATCCACTTCGATCGCGTCTTCTTCGAGTCCGACTTCCTGCCCGAGGTGGTCGAGCTGGCCGAGCTCGGCCTACAGGAGGGCACCCTGGAGCGGCGCGCGGACGGGACGGTGATCTACGTAACCGGTCATGAGGAGATGGAGGAGATGCCGCTGGTGCGCTCCGACGGCGTGCCGACCCAGCACATGCGCGCTCTCGCCTACTGGCTTGCGGCACCGGGGTTGGACGGCACGACCTCACTCCAGATTTGCGGCCAGGAGTGGGTCGCCCACATCACCTGCCGCCGCCAGCTGATGGCCGAGCTGGTCCACACCGGCGAGGGCAACGGCTTTCACCCCTACCACGACGTCTTCCACGGCATGGTCGCCAAGGAGCAGGAGAAGATTTCCTCCAGCAAGAAAGACGCCCTGCTGATCGACCACCTTGTCGAGTGGGTCGACGAGCAGCTCGAGGCGACCCCGGAGCGGGCCGCGGCGCGACGCGGACACCCATCCCCCGACCGGATCGCGGCGCAGATCGCGCTCGGCTTCTTCCTTCTGCACCCAGCCAACAAACGGATCGACTTCGAGCCGGAGAAGCTGCTGGCCGATGGCGACGCGCTCGGTTGGGACCTGGTCCGCGCCCGCTCGTGCAACGGCAACGGCGCCGCCGCGCCGAGCGAACCCGAGCGCGACCCCGACTACCGCTTCGCGGTCGTGCAGGCGGAGACCTACGGGCGAATGCTCGGCCGGGTGGCGGACGGCCTCGACGTCGTGCCGCTGGCCCGTTATGCCTCCCACCTGGCGCGCTGGCAGCTGGAGGAGGAGCGGGCGCCGCACGTGCAGCGGGTCGTCCACTCGGCCCTCGATCGCTCCGCGCGCGGCCTCGGCCTCGAGGTGACGCGATGAGGACGCTGCTGATCGACAACCACGACTCCTACACCTACAACGTCTTCCACCTGCTGGCTGGCGTCTCTGGCGAAGAGCCGATCGTGGTCGACAACGACGCTGTCTCCTGGCGGGCGCTCTCGCGCTGGGATTTCGACGCGATCGTCCTCTCCCCCGGTCCCGGCAGCCCGGACCGCTGGCACGACTTCTGCGTCTGCAACGACATCCTCCGCTACAGCGAGATCCCGGTGCTCGGCATCTGCCTTGGCCACCAGGGCCTTGGCCACCTGCTCGACGGCAAGGTCAGCAGCGCGCCGGAGGCGATGCATGGCCGCCTCAGCCGCATCCACCACGAAGACGACGGCCTCTTCGAGGGCATCCCCCAGGACTTCCCAGTCGTCCGCTACCACTCGCTGGCAATCACCGACATGGGGCCCGACGGCAACGTCACCGCCTGGGCCGACGACGGGGTCGTGATGGGGATCGAACACCGCCGCCGGCCGATGTGGGGCGTCCAATTTCATCCCGAGTCGATCGCCACCGAGCATGGCGCCAGGCTGGTCGAGAACTTCTACGGCCTGGCCCGCCGGCTCAGATCGCCGCGCTGGCGTGGCGCCAAGCAGCCGCGACAGGCGCCGCCGCGCAGCGAAGTGCGACGCGCACCCAGCGGCGGGGAGAGCGAACTGCGGCTGCGCACGATCCCGGGCGAGCCATCCACCGAGGCGCTCTTCGAAAGGCTCTTCAGCGACGCCGAGCACGCCTTCTGGCTCGACAGCGCCGACGCGCCCACCCGGCTTGCGCAGCGCTCTTACCTCGGCACCAGCGCCGGCGCCGGCCGCTGCATACTCGAATACGACGTCGAGTCCGGGACGGCGCGCAGGCACGGCGCCGGGGCCGAGACCACCGAGCAGGCCTCGATCTTCGACTTGCTCGACCGCGAGCTCACCCGGCACGCGATCGAGCCACCCCCCGCTGACCTCC
>DATNGU010000122.1:0-5453 GCA_035605775.1 Solirubrobacterales bacterium
TCGAGGATCGTCAGCGGCAGCCCGATCTCGGTGTTGAGGTTCTCGCGGTTGGCGTGGACCGCCCCGGGCAGCAGCGCCCGGGCGATGTCCTTGACCGAGGTCTTGCCGACCGAGCCGGTGATGCCGACCACGGGCACGCCGAGCTCATGGCGCCAGGTGCTCGCCAGGCTCTGCAGAGCCGCAAGCGGATCGGCGACGGCGAAGACCCACGCCCCCCCGCCTCCCCGCGTGCGTTCGCAGTTATCCCTGTCATCTAGGGATAGCCGCGAACGCGCTGCGGGGCTTACGACGACTCCCCAGGCGCCGGCCGCGATCGCCGCCGGCGCGAACTCGCCGCCGTCGACGTTCTCGCCGCGCAGGCCGAAGAAGAGGTCGCCCTCCTCCGCCTCGCCGGAGTCGATGATTGCGCGCCGGGGACGGCCGGGGGCGCCGCGGGCGACTATCTCCGCTCCCATCGCCGCAGCAATCTGCTCAGGGGTCAGGTTCACAGTGCCTGCAGCTCCGCCCGCGCCACCTCGCGGTCATCAAATGGGAGCTTGCGCCCGTCCTCAAACTCCTGGCCCTGCTCGTGCCCCTTGCCGGCGATCACGACCGTGTCCCCAGGCTGGGCGTGGGCAAAGGCGAGGGCGATCGCGGCGCGGCGATCGACCTCGACCTCGACCCCACCGCGATCGTCAATCCCGGCGAGGATCTCGGCGACGATCGCCTCCGGGTCCTCGGAGCGCGGGTTGTCGGAGGTGACGACCGCCAGGTCGGAGAGCTCGGCGCCGGCGCGGCCCATCTGCGGCCGCTTGCCGCGGTCGCGGTCGCCACCCGCGCCGAAGACCGCGATCACCCGACCGTCGCCCAGCCGACGTGCCGCCCGCAAGACGTTCTCCAGCGAGTCGGGGGTGTGGGCGTAATCGACGAGGACGGCGAAGGGCTGCCCCTCGTCGATCGGCTCGAAGCGGCCGGGAGGCGGCACCGCCTGGGCCAGGCCGGCCGCCGCCGCCTCCGGCTCGACCCCCAGCGCAGTCGCCGCGGCGAAGGCCCCCAGCGCGTTGGCGACGTTGAAGTGCCCGGGCAGCGCGGTGCGGACCGCCACGCCCCCCGGCTCGACGGTGAACTCGGCACCCGCGGGGCTGAGCGAGACGTCCCGCGCAACCAGGTCGGCGTCAGTGCCCTCGGCCGAGAAAGTGACGCACTCAAATTCCTCGGCGAGGCGACGCCCATAAGGATCGTCGACGTTGACGATCGCGGTTCCCGGCGCCATCTCGAACAGCAGCCGCTTCGAGCGAAAGTAGTCCTCCATGTCGGCATGGAAGTCGAGGTGGTCCTGGGTCAGGTTGGTGAAGAGGGCAACCTGGAAGCGGATCGCGTCGCAGCGGTGCAGGACCAGCGCGTGCGAGGAGACCTCCATCGCGCAGGCGCGATCGTCCCCCTCGAGCATCCGCCGGAAGGTGGCCTGCAGGTCGACCGCCTCGGGAGTGGTCCGCTCGACCTCCTCCTCCACCCCGCCAACTACCTGCTTGACGGTCCCCAGCAGGCCGCACTGGACCGCCACCGTCTCGAGGATCTCGCGCAGCAGAAAGGCGGTGGTCGTCTTGCCGTTGGTGCCGGTGATTCCGGCGACTCGCAGCTCGCTCGTCGGGTCCCCCTGAAAGCGCGCCGCCAGTGGCGCCATCGCAGCCCGCGCATCGGCGACCACGACCTGCGCGACCTCGAGCTTGGGAAGCTCGCGCTCCACCACCAGCCCAGCCGCCCCGGCCCCGACCGCCGCCGCCCCGAACTCATGGCCGTCGACCTTCCCCCCCGGCACACAGAAGAACAGGGTCCCGGGCCCGACCCTGCGGCTGTCGTAGGCAAGGTCGGCGATCTCCACCTCGAGATCCCCGCGGGTCCGCTCCACTTCCGCCCCCGCGATCAGGTCAGCCAACTTCACGGGCCGATTCTAGGTCCGCTACTGCGGGGGAACACCTAGGTAGGGCAGAGCGAAGGCGGCGATCCTGCCGAAAGCCGGTGCGGCGACGGCGCCACCGTAGATTTCGCCCTGCGGCTGGTCGACTATCACCGCGACCAGCAGCCGCGGGTCCTGAGCCGGGGCGAAGCCGATAAAGGAGGCGACGTATTTGGTCTCCGAGTAGGTCCCGTTTTCGGCAACCTCGGCGGTGCCGGTCTTGCCGGCCAGGGTGTAGCCGGGCACGCTGACCTCTGACGCGGTGCCGCCCGGAGCGAGCACGCCCTCGAGCATCGTGCGCAGCGAGGCCGCGGTCGCGGCGGAGATGACGCGGTGCCCGGCCGGCTCCTTGGTCTTCTTGCCGCCGACCGAGGCGACGATGTGGGGCGGGCGCAGGATGCCGCCGTTGGCGATCGCGGCATAGCCCGCGGCCATCTGCATCGGCGTGACCGCGATGCCCTGGCCGATCGGCAGGTTGCCCATCGTCGAGCCCGAGTAATCGTCCAGCGCCGGCACGATCCCCTGCTCCTCGGCGGGGAACTGGACCCCGGTCGGGCGGCCAAAGCCAAAGCGGTTGATCCAGCGGCTGAATTTCTCGCTGCCCAGCTGCAGGCCGATCGTGGCGGCGCCCACATTTGAGGAGTGGGCGAGGATTTCGGCGACGCTGAGGGTGACCGTCGGCCTCGCCTCGGCGTCTTCGATCGTGCGGTCGGCGACCTGCAGCTGCGGCGCCAGCGTGTAAGTGGTCTCCGGCGTCACCGTCTTTTCCTCCAGCGCCGCCGAGACGGTGAACGCCTTGAAGGTCGAGCCGGGCTCATAGGTAAAGCCGGTCGCCCGGTTGATTAGGTCGTCGGGGTCGGCGCTTTCCAGATCGCCCGGGTCGACCGGGGGCCAGTTGGCGATCGCCAGCAGCTCTGAGTTGCGTGGGTTGAGGACGATCGCCGTGGCGCCCTTTGGCGCGTAGGCTTCGCCGACTTCGCCCAACACCTGCTCGGTTTTCTTCTGGATCGCGGGGTCGAGCGTCAGTCGCAGGTCTTCGCCGTCGCTGGCCTCGCTGATCGTTTCCAACCGGATCGGCTCGCCCAGCGCGTCGTTGACGATCCGCCGTTCCCCGTCGGAGCCGTGCAGGACCGAATCCTCTCCGACCTCGAGTCCAGTCAATCCCTGGTTTTCGTCGCCGACAGCACCGATCGTCTGCGCCGCCAAATCGCCCTGGGGATAGGTCCGCCGGCTGTCGGGCAGCTCGCCGATGCCGGGTAGCTCGAGCCGGGCGACCCGCGCCGCGCTCGGCAGGTCGACCTTGTGCGCGACGTAGGAGAAGCCGGAGTCCTCGGTGAGGCTCTTCAGCACTTCATCGGTTTCCAAGTCGAGGATCGAGGCGAGCTTCTCCGCAGCTTGGCCCGGCTTTTTGACCTGGTAGGGCGTCGCGTAGATCGTCTTCGCGTCTTCGGAGACGGCGAGCGGGTTGCCGAAGCGATCGAGCACGCTGCCGCGCAGACCCGGCACGGTGACGACGTCGGTTTGCTGGTAGGCGGCCTCGGAGGCGAGCTTCGCGCCCTGCACGCCCTGCAGCCAGAAGGCGCGCGCGGCGATCACCAAAAAGCAGAGCAGAAACCCGGCGAAGAGGAGGCCGATCCTGCGCTCGATCGTGCGCATCCGCCGCCTCAGTAGGCCGATCCGGCGGCAGCCAGGCGCCGCGCGGCCGTCTCGACGTCCTGCGGACTCACCTGCACCGAGTCGATCTGATCGACCGCGGCGGCGCTCAGCCCGAGTGCCGCCGCTTCGTGGCGGATGCGCCCCGCGCCCGACTTCTGTGCGTCGCGAGCGCGGAGTATCGAGTTCTCTTCGTCCAGCGCCTGGATGTTCTGATCGATGTGACCGGCGCTGGCGGCAAGGCTGAGAGTGACCACGTTGAGTGCGACGATCCCCACCAGAAGCACGCCCAGCACGCCGATCCAGGCGCGGCCGCGGGTCATCCGCACCACCAGCCCCGAGTCGGGGAGCTTGCGAACGGCGCTAGCGGTGCCGACGGCAATCGGGATCAGCTGCCCGCCGGGACGGCGGGCGGGCGCTTTGCGGCGCGCCGGCGCCGGCTTGCGTGCCGGCGCCTTACGAGCTGGGGCGACAGAAAGAGCGGCGCGTTTGCGGCGCGGCGCGATGGCAGGCGCGGCTGCTGCTTTGCGTGCGGTTGCCGCGGCGGCCATCAGGCGGCGCTCCCGGCGCTCTGCACATCGGCGACCTTCACTGCGGCGCGGAGGTGGGCTGACTTGGAACGCGGGTTGGCGGCGATCTCCGCTGCCTCCGGCGCGACGGCGCGACGGGTCAGCAGCTCGGCTTCGGGCTCACGCCCGCAAGTGCAGATCGGGAACTCGGGGGGGCAGACGCAACCGCGGGCCCGCTCGGCCAGGAACTGCTTCACGCGGCGGTCCTCCAACGAGTGAAAGGAGATCGCGGCGAAGCGACCGCCGAGCGGCAGCATTCCCCAGGCAAGCGGCAGCGCGTCGTCGAGCGCATCGAGCTCGCCGTTGACCGCGATCCGGATCGCCTGGAAGGTCCGCTTGGCCGGGTGGCCACCGCCGAAGCGAGCCGAGGCCGGCATCCCGGCTTTGACCGCGGCGACCAGCTCGGAGGTGGTCCGCAGGGGGCGCTGGCGCACGATTTCGCGCGCGATCCCGCCCGCATAACGCTCCTCACCGAAACGGCGTAGCGCCTGGGCGATGCGGGACTCGGGCCACTCGTTGACTAGGTCGGCGGCGCTGAACTCCTGCCTCGTGTCCATCCGCATATCGAGCGGTGCGTCATAGGAGTAGGAGAACCCCCGCTCCCTGGCATCGACCTGCATCGAGGACATTCCGAGGTCCATAAGCACCATGTCTGGGCAGATGCCTTCGCCGTGCAGGGTGCGAAGACCTGCTGAGTAGTCGGCGCCGAGGAAACGGGTGTGGCAGGGAGCCTCCGTGGCAAAGCGTTCGAATCGGGTCTCGGCAGCGGGGTCGCGATCGATGCCGATCAGGGTCCCCTCCGGCCCGATCGCGGAGGCGATCCGGCGCGCATGGCCGCCGCCGCCGAAGGTGCAGTCGACGGCGGTCTGCCCTGGCTGGGGAGCCAGCAGGGCGGTCAGCTCGGGGGCGAGGACGGGCTCGTGCTCGGTGGGCATGTAGATAAGGGTTGCGCTGTTGGCGATTGCTTGACGCGGGTCGCGGGTGTGGCGGTCGGGAATCGGCATTCGCTCGGCATGGGCTCGCATGTCACGCAGTCGCCCCGCTCGAGGCAAAGCCCTCGGCGATCTCGGGCGCGGAGGCATCCAGCTCCTCCTCCTGCTTGGCCCAGGCCTCGGCATTCCAGATCTCCAGGTACTCGCCGGCGCCGATCACGACGCAGGGCCCGGCGAGGCCGGCGTGCTCGACCAGAGGTTTTGGGATGCGGACGCGGCCCGCCGAGTCGAGCGTTTCGTCGAAGGAGCCGCCGTGGAAGCGGCGGCGCAGGCTGCGCGCATCCTTGCCGAAGGGACTGTGGG
>DATNGU010000123.1:0-6839 GCA_035605775.1 Solirubrobacterales bacterium
AGACGTTGCCGTCGCGTTCGTCGCGGGCGACGAAGCGGTAGTGGTAGGTGGTCCCCGGGGTGAGGTTGAAGAAGGGGGTGGCGACGGCGATGTCGCCGAAGCTCGCCGGCAGGGGGCTCTCAGGCGTGCTCTGGCCGTAGCTCGCGGTGGTGCCCCATTCGATCCACCAGCTCGCGGCGACGCCGAGTGGGTCGAGTTCGGCGTGCAAGACGGCGCTGTTGGCGGTGAGGTCGGTCGCCCACTGGGCATCGATCGCCACCGCGGGCAGGGTGGTGAAGGTCGTGTCGGGACCGGCGGCCGTGCACTGCACCGAGGGTTCGGCGGGTTTGCAGTGATTGGTCGCTACCAGCCGGAAGTGGTAGGTGGTGTTGGGGATCAACCCGCTGAGCGCCGCCTGCACGGCTTCGGACTCGAAGGCCGAGCCCGGCAGGGTTTCGGTCGGCGTGCTATGGCCATAGCTTTCGCTAGTGCCCCATTCGAAGAAATAGGCGGTTTCATCGCCCTCAGGGTTGAGTTCGGCCGCCAGGGTCACCGTGGTCGGTTCGAGATCGGTGACGTGCTGGTTTTCGGGCAGCGGGCCCGGTTCGGGCAGGGGGAAGGCCTGGACGACGCTTTCGGCCGCCAGGGTTCTCGTGCTGGCGGCATAGAGCTTTCCGGCGCCCTCGCTCACCGCGATCGCGTTGCCTCCGAAGGGGCCGTCTCCCGGAGTACCGATAACCTGGCCGGCGCCGAACTGGGCAGTCTGTTCGCCGGCCGGGTTGTAGACCTTGAAGCGGTAGGGGCTGGTCGCGTCGCCGACGTAGACGTTGCCGGCTTGGTCGAGGGCCGCCGTCTGCGCCTGCCCGCCGGCGTCGAAGGTTTCGAGCAGCGTTCCCGTTCCCGCTTCGAGCTTACGGATGCCGGGGAGCGATTCGCTCTTGACGTAGAAGTTCCCGGATGAGTCGAGCGCCAGCGAGCTCGTGTCGCCGCCACCCGGGAGGGCGATTTCCGAGCCGGCGGCGCCGGAGGAGCTGAAGGAGGTGAGCCGATCCGTATCGCCAACCCAGACGACGCCCGAGGAGTCGACGGCGATTGCGCGCGGGTTGGAGAACTCGTTGGGCCCGGTGCCGCTCGCTCCTTTGCCGCAAGTATCCCCGCTGGCGGCGGTGCAGATGTTTTTTTCCGCCTGGGTGGCGCCTGCTTCGGCTTCTTTGGTCTTATTGACGTTCATGCCAATCATGAAGACGAACTGGCCGGAGGAGGTGAACTTGCTGACGCGGCGCTTGCTGCTGTCAACGACGTAGACGTCGTGGCTCGATTGGTCGACCGCAACCGCTTCGGGATTGATTGCACCCGGGCCCATCGCGGAGAGGGCCCCTTCGAAGCACCGGGTGGTCGGGGGGACAGCTTCCGGACCGCAGGTCTGGGGCGAAAGCGTTTTGCCATCGCGAACGCCATAGCCCCAGGCGAGGCGGAACTCGTTCGCGGCGTCGAACTTGAGGACGCGGGCGTTGTTGGCGTCGGCGACGTAGAAGTCGCCGTTCGACTGGTCGACCGCAACGCTCACGGGGAAGCTCACCTGACCCGCCCCATGGCCGAATTCAGCGACCGTCACTTGCTGCGCCTGCGCAGGCGCAGCAAAGAGAGCAACAAGCAGCAGCGCCGGAACGCAGATGAGGGCCAGGCGGGCGGCCCCCGTCCGGCGTAGATTCGATCCCGCGGTCGCTGCCTTCGCCTGGCTTCTCACGTAGCTCTCTCCTTGTCCCTCGAGCCCTCTGCCGGCCGCTTCCCTTTGCGGCCCCCGTCGGCTCGGATTTCCCTGTGGTGCTTCCCTGCCCGTCCGTCAGACGAGCTGAACTACTTCGTACATAGAAGACGAGGAAAGAAGAACATATGGGTTTTCGTTTGTCAAGGCCACGCCCGTTCCAAAGCAGCGGAAAGCCACGCCAGGCGGCGCGGGAACGGCTCTGGGAGAGGAAATACGGTTAGGCGGGAGGGGCGTCGAACTTGTAGCCAACGCCGCGCCCGGTGAGGACCCAGCTCGGGATTCTGGGGGTCGCGCTCGACCTTTTGGCTATGGCTCGAGCAGTGCCGCGGGGACGATGCCGATGCCGTCGGCGCGGCGATATGCGGCATCGCCGGTCGTGACGATCAACGCATCCAGGAGTTCGTCGCCGAGCTTGCTCCTCAGCCACTCGAGGTGCGCGCAGTCCTTGTCCTGAACCGTCCGCTTCAGCTTGACCTCTATCGCGACCACCCCCCCATCCTGGCGCTGGACTATCAAGTCGACCTCTCGATCCCCGGAGAAGGTCCGGAGGTGACCGACCCCGGCCTCGGCGGCCTGCGCGTACACCCGCACGCACAGGGTCACAAGCGACTCGAAGAGTGCCCCGAGCAGCGTGCCGTCACGGGGTATCGGCGGACCGAGTTGACGATTTTCGAGCAGACTCGATGCGCTGGCTCCAAGCAGACGAGCGGCCAGGGCCGGATCGGCCAAGTGGTGCTTCGGCGAAGCGGAGAGCCGCGAGAGATGGCGACGGGTGGGCTGCCAAGCCGGGACCGGATCGAGGATCCACAGTCGTTCCAGCACGTTCCGGTAGGGGGCCGCGCCGCGCTTGGACGGCTTTTCACCTTCGCCACCAGTTGCTGCGTTGCGGATCTTCTCGAAGGACGTGGTGGTCGACGAGGCTGCGGCATACGCCGTCATCCATCGCTTCAGACCCGCCGGATTGCGAAGCTCATGCCCCAGCTCGGCGAAGTCGCGATCGACGATCCGGGTGAGGTACCCGTCGAGTTGCGTCCGCAACGCGCGACCGGAGAGATCTCTGAGGCCCGGAAAACCGGAGGCCACTATCTCCTCGGTGTAGTCCTTCAGAGCCATGTCGGTCTCACCGCTGAGCGAGGGCCTCCTTCCCTCCAAGAGCTCGGAGAGGCTGACCGAGCCGGGGCTGTCGACTCGCTCGTGCAGTGACAACGGGCGCATGCGGATGGTCGGGATACGCCCCGCACCCGAGTGCATGCCCGCGCCCTCGGGAGAGGCGGATCCGGTCAGCAAGAACCGGCCCGGCTCTACGCCGGCGTCGACGGCCCGGCGCACAAGGTCCCAGGTCTCCGGCAAACGCTGCCACTCATCGATCAGGATCGGCGGATCAGACTCCAGGAGACGCTTGGGATCCGCCTCGGCGAGCGCCAGACGATCGGGGTCGTCCAACATATGCACGGTCGCAGCACGCCGAGATGCGGTCTCCGTCTTCCCAGCCCCTTTGGCGCCCTCGATGGCGATTGCCGGCAAGGAGGCGAGCAACTCGTCCAGCTCGTTGTCGAGGACTCGAGGACGATAGGCCATAGCGTGCGCCTAGGTTACCATTTCGCACGGCTCTAGTAGCCCATTTCGCTACAAGTTAGTAGCCTAATTCGTAACCCCAGCGCCGTCGGCCTCGAACTTGTAGCCGACGCCGCGCACGGTGAGGACCAGCTCGGGGTTCTGGGGGTCGCGCTCGACCTTTTGGCGGAGGTTGGAGATGTGGACGTCGCAGGCGCGCTCGTCGCCGTCGAACTCGGTCTGCCAGAGCTCCTCCATGATCTGGCGACGGGGGAAGACCTCGCCGGCGCGGCCGACGAGGAGGCGCAGCAGCTGGAACTCGGAGCGGGTCAGGTTGACCGGCACGTCGCGGACCATGGCGACGTGGCGGACGAGGTCGATCGCGACCGGGCCGGCTTCGATCTTGACCGCCTCGGCGAGCGGCCCGCGGTCGAGCTCGCGGCGGCGCAGCTGGGCGCGCACGCGGCCGAGCAGCTCGCGCACCGAGAAGGGCTTGGTGACGTAGTCGTCGGCGCCGACCTCGAGCCCGACCACCTTGTCGACCTCGGCGTCCTTGGCGGTGAGCAGGATGATCGGCACGGCGCTGCGCGAGCGCACGTCGCGGCAGATGTCGAGGCCGCTGGGGCCCGGCATCATGATGTCGAGGATCAGCAGGTCGAAGGGGATGCCGTCGCCGACCCGCGCCGCGGCCTCGTCGCCGTCGGCCACCGGGGTCACCTCGAAGCCCTCCTGGGCGAGCGCATAGCCGACCGAGTCGCGGACCGACGGCTCGTCGTCGGCGATCAGGATGCGGCCGCTGCTCATCTGTCGCTCGCTCCCATCGTCATGCCACCGGGGTTGGGCTGGGCTGGGCGGCGGTGAGGCGGACCCAGAAGGTGCTGCCCTCGCCCTCGACCGAGTCGGCGCCGATCTCGCCACCCATCACGTCGACCATGCGGCGGGCGATCGCCAGGCCAAGGCCAAAGCCTTCCTGTTTGCGCGACTCGTCGCGGCGGTAGAAACGCTCAAAGACACGCTCTATCTCCACCTCTGGAATCCCGGGCCCCGTATCGATCACCTCCAGCACCACCTCTCTCTCGCCGTCCCTGCGGCCGCGAACCGTAACGCGCCCGGGCAGCGGCGTGTGCTTGAAGGCGTTGGTGAGCAAGCCGACCATCACCTGGCGCAGCAGCGTGGGGTCGCCCTTGGCGGCCAGGTCGGGCTCGACCTCGGTCGCCAGCTCGATGTGCGGGGGGGTCTCGACCGCCGCGACCGTGTCGCCGATCGCCGCCGCGACGTCGACCACCTCGGTCTCGCCGGCGCCGATCGACTCGACCCGGGCCAGGGTGAGCAGCGCCTTGGTCAGCCGGTTCATCCGCTCGGCGTCCTCGGCGAGGCGGCCGAGGAAGTGGTCGAGCGCGTTGGGGTCGTCCTTGGCGCCCTCCTGCAGGACCTCGATCGCGCTGGAGATGCCGGCGAGCGGGTTGCGCAGCTCGTGCGCGGCGTTGGAGATGAAGTCCGCTTCGGCCAGCTCGCGGCGCATCTCGTCGGTGCGGTCGCGGGCGACGACGAGGACGGCGCGCTCCTTGGGCAGCGCGCGAGCGGTCATCGAGTAAGCGCGATCGCCGATCCGCAGTGCCGGATGGGCAGCAAAGCCGACGGCGACGGCACGTTTCAGGTGCGGCTGTATCGACTCGGGCGGGTGGCCGAGCGGGTCGAGCAGGTTCGAGGCAGCGCGGTTGGAGAAGCGCACCGCGCCCTCCTGGTCGACGACGATGACCGCGTCGGTGAGCCCGTCGAAGATCGCTTTGAGCTTGTTGCGGTCGGCGGTGAGGACGCCGAAGCTCTCCTCGAGCGAGGCGCGCATCGAGTCGAGGGCGCGAGCGAGGTCGCCGATCTCGTCGCGCCAGCCGGCCTCCAGCTGGACGTCGAAGGAGCCGGCCGCAAGCTCACCGGCGGCACGGGAGATGCGCGTGACCCGGTGGGAGAGACCGACCGCGATCAGGAAGCCGGCGAGGACGCCGAGCGCGATCGCGCCGAGCACGGCGCGGGGCCGGTCGCCGAAGAGGTAGACGACGCCGGCGGTGAGCAGCGTCACCGCGGCGAAAGCGCCGACCAGCCAGAGCCTGATCCCGATGTGCCTCATCGCGGCCCGTTCCTTTCCATGAAGGTTTACTAACACAATGACGGCTGGCCCGCGTGGGAGAATCGGCGGATGCGGACGCTGGTCTTCATCCCGGCATGGAACGAGGCCGACTCGGTCGCGGCGGTGATCGCCGGCGTGCGCGAGTGCCTGCCCGACGCCGACGTGCTCGTCGTCGACGACGGCTCCGGCGACGAGACCACGGCGCGGGCGACCGAGGCGGGCGCGACGGTCGCCTCGCTCCCCTTCAACCAGGGGCTGGGGGCGGCGCTGCAGACCGGCTACCTCTACGCGCTGCGCGAGGGCTACGACTTCTGCGCCCACCTCGACGCCGACGGGCAGCATCCGCCGGCCGAGGTGGCACGGCTGCTGGAGGAGGTCCGCGCCGACCGCGCCGACCTGGTGATCGGCTCGCGCTATCGCGAGCGCGACG
This sequence comes from Solirubrobacterales bacterium, assembly GCA_035605775.1. Classification (GTDB taxonomy): domain Bacteria; phylum Actinomycetota; class Thermoleophilia; order Solirubrobacterales; family 70-9; genus VRUE01. Next base: position 5,857 of record DATNGU010000123.1, read on the forward strand.
GCGGGGGGCGTGGCGGCGGTCCCGGCGACGACTACAAACCGACGATCTCGCGCCGGATCGGCACCAGCGTCTTCCGCTTCTTCCTCACCCTGGCGACGCGCCAGCGCTTCACCGACACGACCAGCGGCATGCGGGCGGCGAACCGGCGCGTGATGGAGCTGTTCAGCGAGAACTACTCGCCCGACTTCGCCGAGATCGAGTCGCTGCAGCTGGCGGTGCGCCAGGGGCTGCGGGTCGAGGAGGTGCCGGTGCGGATGCTGGAGCGGACCGGCGGCACCTCGTTCCTCACCCCAGTGCGCTCCGCCTTCTTCATCTTCAAGGGCATGATCGTGCTGCTCGTCGGCCAATTCCGGCCGCGCGACGCGGGGGCGGGGCGGTGATCGCCGCGGGGCTGCTGGCGGCGGCACAGGACCCCAAGGTCCATCTGACCTCGCAGACGCGGATCCTGGCCGCGGTCATCGCCGTCGCCTTCATGCTGATGATCCTCGAGCTGATCCGCCGCGACCGCCTGCAGGAGCGCTACAGCGTGGTCTGGTTCGTCGCCGGCCTGGGGATGCTGGCCGGCGCTGCCTTCCCGGGGCTGCTGGGGCTGGTCGCCGACGCGATGGGCGTCCGCGACACCAACGTCGCCCTCTTCTCGGTCATCCTGCTGCTGCTGCTCGGGCTGGCGCTCAACTTCAGCGTGATCATGTCCCGCCAGGCCGCCCAGATAACCCGCCTGGCGCAGGAGCGGGCACTGGAGAAGGCGCGTGAGCAGGCGAAGTCAGCCGAGAACGGCGGCAAGCCAGGCAGTGACGCGTCAGTGCGAGGGACTACGGCCGAGAATGATTTTGGCCGCTAGGACCAGCGACGAACCCATGTAAGCGAGGGCACCCAGCGAATAGATCAACATGAGCGCGCTCGCCAAGCTCGTTGAAGGTTGAAAGACGGCGAATAACAGATCCAACACGCGAAAGCCGAGATAGAGCGCAAAGCCCTTGAAG
>DATNGU010000124.1:0-3636 GCA_035605775.1 Solirubrobacterales bacterium
AAGGGGATGACTTGCTTCATCACCGAGAAGGTGCCCTGGGAGGAAACCGGCGAGGGCGATTTCAAGGGCCTCAACGTGCCGCCCAAGATCAAGAAGATGGGCTACAAGGGCGTCGAGTCGACCGAGCTGGTCTACGACGGCTACCGCTGCCCGCCCGAGCGGGTACTGGGTGGTGAGGAGGCTGGCGTCGGACAGGGTTTCGTGCAGATGATGGACGCGCTCGAGGTCGGCCGGGTAAACGTCGCCGCGCGCGGTGTCGGCATCGCCCAGCGGGCGCTGGAGCTGGCCCTCCGCTACAGCCAGGAGCGCAAGACCTTCGGCAAGCCGATCGCCCAGCACCAGGCGATCCAGTTCAAGCTCGCCGACATGGCGACCAAGATCGAGGCCGCCCGCCTCGTCACCCGCAAGGCGGCGCGGATGAAGGACGCGGGAGAGCGCTCCGACCTCGAGGCGGGGATGGCGAAGTTGCTCGCCTCGGAGACCGGCAAGGAGTGCGTCGAGGAGTGCTTCCGCATCCACGGTGGCTACGGCTACTCGAAGGAGTACGAGATCGAGCGCCTCTACCGCGACGCGCCGCTGCTCTTGATCGGCGAGGGGACCTCGGAGATCCAGCGCATGGTGATCGGTAAGAAGCTGCTGCAGCGGTACAAGATCTAGAGGGCCATCCCGGCCGCTCAGCATCTAGGCCGCTAAGCATCTAAGGGTCGATCAAGAGCCCTTGCCGGTGCGGGTATGGGTGTCGTTGTCGTTCGTGGTCCCGCGGGTCGAGTTGCCGTCGCGACTGGTGTCGTCGGTGGCGTCGTCGCGACCCGTCCTCGTGTGGGTGCCCGTGTCGTCATCGCCGCTTCCCGGGCCGCTGCTGCCGTCGTCGTCATCGCCGCCGGGTCCGCTGTTGCTGCCTTTGGCCACTGCCGCAGGCACGTCGTCGATCAGTCCGACCGCGTTGGCGGCGAGGAAGAACGGCACCGCGCCGAGAACCATCAGCGCCAAGAAGATCGCTCCACCGCGGCGCAGCGCCGATGCATGTCCAGGCAGTAGTGCCTCGTCCGCTTGGAGAGCGCTGAGTACGCGCGCTGCGGAAGGCACTGCTCGCGATCTGTCGGATTGCCTAGGCGCCGATTAAACGCCGATGCCACCACGCCGCGTCATCTTGACCTTACGCGGCAACTCGGCCAGCAGAAGCTTGAGCCGCCCGACGACCTCGCCGCAACTCGGGCGGCTCGCGGGATCGGGGTCGAGCAGTTCGAAGATGAGGGCACGAAGCCGCTCGGGCAGCTGCGCCGGCAGGGAACCCGGCCGCTCGGACAGCTGGGGAAAGCGGCTCTCGACGGTGTCTCCCGAGCCGGGTGGGAACGGTTTTTCCCCGCAGACCGCGTGAAAGAGGGTTGCGCCGAGCCCCCAAGCGTCGGCGGCAGGGCCGATCCCGGGCCCACTGGCGCGCTCCACGCACTGCTCCGGAGCCATGTATGGGTCGGTGCCGAGTGGCCCTGAGGTTCTTGCCGCGCGCTCGAGCGTGCGGGCAATGCTGAGGTCGATCAGCCGCGGCGGAACCCCCATGACGATGTTGTCCGGCTTGACGTCGAGGTGCACGTAGCCGGCGTTGGCCATGTACTGCAGAGCGCCGGCGACGTGCGCCGCGAGGGGCAGGAGCTGTTCGAGCGAGATCGCCCCGTCGCGCCTGATCAAGCGGCGCAGCGAGGGACCCTCGAGATGCTCGATCAAGACGTGCGGATGCTCTCCCTCGAGTACGGCGTCGAAGCTGCGCACAAGTGTGGGATGCGCAAGCGCGTGCAGCGCCTCAACCTCGCGCTCGAGGTCGGCGAGGGCCTTCTCATCCCGGAACTGATCGGGCCTGATCAGCTTCGCCACGCCGAGCGCATACAGTGACTCGTCCCAGACGAGGCAGACCTCATAGCGGTTGCCGCCACCGATCGTCTTCAGCACGACCCGGCCCGGATGAACCTCGTTGCCCTCTTCGAATTCCCAGCTGGCGTGCGTGTTCACGGCTCAAGGTTAAGGGCATGGAGCTCCCAATCTGCGACCAGGGGATCTGCTCCGGCTACCTTTTCGACGGTCGTCCCGCTAACGTTCTCCGCAGTCCGGAAAAGTTCCCTTTGCGTCTACGAGCCTCCTCAATCACGTTCCTCTTCGCGATTCTCTTTGTCGCGATATCCGCTGTGCCCGCGCAGGCGGCGACGGCGCTGTACCCGAATCTGAAGACGCTTTCGCCGCGCGATCTGCGCTTCGACCGAACCGATGTCGACCCCGACAACGGCGACGTGGTGCACAACGTCCTGCGCTTCTCCAACACGGTTTGGAACACGGGCAATGGACCGCTGGAGATGCGCGCTCAGATCGATCCGAAAACCAAAACCGGCGCCGCGGTCCAGCGTGTCTACGACGACAGCGGCGGCTTCGCCAACTTCGCCGCAGGAAACTTCTACTGGCACGCTGCGCACCAGCACTACCACTACGACGATTGGGGCCGGTACGAGCTTTGGACTAAAGCCGGCTACGACGCCTGGATCGCCAGCGGCCGGACCCAGGGAACGCCGACCGTCGGCGGCAAGACGACCAGCTGCATGATCGACGAGGAGTTCATCCGCAACCTGCCCAACCAGGCGTATCCCGCCACCTACAGTCCCGACGGATGCTTTCCCGACTCCGGGGGGGCGATGCTGCAGGGGATCGGGGTCGGCTGGGGGGACACTTACGACTACTTCCGCTTTGAGCAGTGGATCGACCTTGGTCCGAGCGGGTCACTGTCCAACGGACAGTACGTGCTGCGCTCGGTCACGGATCCGCTGAACAAAGTCTACGAGAGCCCGGGCAAGGCCGATGCCAGTCGCGAGAGTCCCCAGGACAACGAGGCGATCACCGAATTCAGCGTCCAGAACGGGAGCCTCGTCGACTCCAACGCGCCCACCGGCTCAGTGCGGATCAACGACATCGACGCCGGCACCGCTTCGCCGACCGTGACCGTGAAGCTGCTCGGGCGCGACGACATCAGCGGCGTCACCCAGGTCAAACTCTCCAACAACGGCAGTTCGTGGTCCACCCCGCAGTCCTATACGGGCGTGGAGTCGACCGCGCAGGCGATCTCCTGGGATCTGACGAACTCCACCTACGGTGGCACCGCCGCCGACGGGGTCAAGACCGTCTACGCCCAATTCAAGGATGCCACCGGCAAGTGGTCGGCGTCGGAGAGCGACACGATTGAGCTCAACCGCCAGGGCGGGACGTCCGCGTACTCGAACGCTGTGCTCGGTGACGGGCCTTCGGCCTACTGGCGCCTCGGCGAGGCAAGCGGCAGCACCGCCGTCGATTTCACCGGCGCCGACAACGGCGTCTACACCAACGGGCCGGTTCTAGGCCAAGCCAGCCTGTTGCCCGGCGACAGCGCCAGCAAAGCGGTCCTCTTCGATGGGTCGAACGACCACGTGCGAGTGCCGACCTCCGGTGTGCTCAGTCCGGCCGTGCGTGTTTCGGCAGAGACCTGGATCAAACCCACCTCGCTGCCGACCAGCGGCAACTTCGCCTCGATCCTGACCAAGGCCGAGTCCTACTCGCTGCAGTTCAACGGCTCCCGGCTCGAGTTCACGATCATGCAGAACGGCATCCGCAAGCGTCTCCAGG
>DATNGU010000125.1:0-4623 GCA_035605775.1 Solirubrobacterales bacterium
GCCCCCATTCGGCCCGCAAATCCTCGCGACCCAGCAGACCTCGCCTACCACTGGGGTGCGATCGACAAGGTCGTCCGCGAAGCTTCCGAATACGGAGTTGGTCTTGCCGCGCTGATTCAACATGCGCCCGGCTGGGCCAACGGGGCGCGCGCGGCGATCTGGGCGCCCACGAGCCCACAGACCTTCGCCGACTTTGCCTTTGCGGCGAGCCGGCGCTATCCCAGCATCAAGAGATGGATGATCTGGGGAGAGCCCAGTCGCGAGGAAAACTTCCGGCCGATGGACTCTAGGCGGCCGACCGGCACCCGCATCTATGCCGGGATCCTCGACGCCTCCTACGCTGCGCTGAAGCAGGCCAGCCCAAGCAACATCGTGATCGGCGGGATGACCCTCAATGGAGGCACGGTGATGCCACCGCAGTTCCTGCGGTGGATGAAGCTGCCGAACGGCCGGCCCCCGCGTATGGATCTATGGGGGGACAATCCCTTCGATGCGCGCTTTCCCCGCCTCGCCGACAAGCCACTCGGTCAGTTCCGTGGCTTCAACGACGTCGACACTCTCTACGCGGAAATCAAGGATGCCTATCGTGCCGGCCATCGCAAGGTTCCGAAGCTCTGGCTCTCGGAGTGGACGATCGTCTCCGATCGGCCATTGCAGCTGTTCAGTGGCTTCTTCGTCTCCCGTCGCGAGCAGGCCATCCGCCTCAAGGCCGCCTACCAAATAGCTCGCCAGACCAGCTACGTAAGTGGCCTCGGTTGGTTTACCTTGCAGGATCAAGCAGTCGATGAAGGCGCGGCGGGTTGGGGCCTGATGCAGGCTGACGGCAAGCCGAAGCCCGCCTTTCAGGCCTACGAGCTGGTTCCGTAGGAACGCCTACTTCCCCGAAGTCCTCGCGTTGCTACTACCCGCCCGGCAGCCGGGAGGTCAGGAGGCAGTCAATGAGCGGTAGAACTCGGGGCACGAGTCTGCTCGCGTGCCACGCCTTCGACGATCTCGGTTATGGCCGGTTGGAGTGGAAGTGCAACGCGCTCAACGAGGCCTCGCGGCGTGCCGCCGAACGCTTTGGCTTTCGCTTCGAGGGCATCTTCCGCAACCATCCAGATCGTCAAGGGCCGCAATCGCGACACCGCCTGGTTCGCGATCACCGAGCGGGACTGGACCGCGGTTCGCATCGGCTTCGAAGCCTGGCTGGACCCTGGCAACTTGGAGGTCCGGGTGAGCAGCGGCGACGAATGGGGGGTCCACTTTCGTCGCTCAACTCCCTGTTGTAGTGATGGACCTCACTCGCGCCTCCACGATCGACCCCAAGGACGCCGCCGTGCTCTTGCGGAGCTTCGTCCAAGGGGAGCGAGCACGCGCCTTGCGCGTCCAGCGCGCCGCGCAGAATCCCGAGGCCGCCAACGACGAAGTCGAGGACGCCGTGCAGTCCGCTTGCAAGAGCTTCCTGGATGAAGCGGAGAGGGATGGCCGACCCCGGCCAGGTCTATGCCTGGATTCGAACCGCGGCGCACCGGGCGCACGAGATCGCGACCTTGGTCCGCGAGGTCTCGGGCGATCTGCGACCCCCGCTCGGGTGGACCTGTTGGCGGCCGCCGCCGGCCTCTGAGCCGGGCGAGCCGTCATGCCCTTCGGGCATGGCCGACGATCTGCCGATCCTCCCCTTCGCCTCCGCTGCGGAGATGGAGGAGTGGCTCGAGGGAAACCACGCCGGCAGCGACGGGATCTGGCTGAAGATCGGCAAGAAGGGATCCGGGATCGCCAGCGTCACCTACGCCGAAGCGCTCGAGCTGGCGCTCTGCTTCGGCTGGATCGACAGCCAGAAGCGTGGCTTCGACGAGCGCTTCTTCCTGCAGCGCTTCACGCCGCGGCGGCCGGGCGGCAAGTGGTCCCGCATCAACCGTGAGAAGGCGGAGGCGCTGATCGCTTCCGGCACGATGCGCCCCGCCGGCCTGGCCGAGGTCGAGGCGGCCAAGGCGGACGGCCGCTGAGAGGCGGCCTACGCCGGCCAGCGCACCGCCAAGGTGCCCGAAGACCTACAGCGGGAGCTCGATCGCAACGAGGCCGCCCGCGATTTCTTCGCCGAGCTCGACAGCGCCAACCGCTACGCGATCCTCTACCGACTTGAAGACGCGAAGAAACCGGAGGCCCGCGAGCGGCGCCTGCGCAAATTCGTCGCCATGCTCGAACGGGGCGAGAAGATCCACAGATGATCGATGCCCCCAAATACCACCGCTGGCTGAGCCCGATGCCGCCCGCAACGTCGGAGCGGGCGTGCGCGAACGGCTTGGGTTCGTCTCCGTTCGGATAGATGATCGTGTGCAGCTCTGCCTCGGATAGCGTCGCGAACGGGACGAGGTCGGCTTCGACCACCGTAACGCCGGCCTCCTCCTTGAGCTCGCCATTGCTGTGGCGGCGAAGCTGCGTCCGGGCTCGGCCGCCCCGGCGGGAAGGGACCACGTCCCATCATCTGCTCGGCGCGTGAAAAGGACCCGACCATTGGCCGGGTGCCGCAGGGCGATCATCGCGCCCGGCATCAAGACCAGCTCGCTGCCGATCCGCTTTCACAGCCGCCCCAGATATGATCGGAAAAGCTCTGATTTCACCCAATCGAGTCGAGCGTATCCCTAAGCCCGTCCTTGAGGCCGGTTTGGGAGCGCCATCCCAGTTCGCGCTTAGCGTAGCTTGGGTCGATCGATATCCGCTGTACCTCTCCGGTTCGACGCGGGGCATGCTCGGGCTCGAATCCGTCTACGTTGCCCAGCGTCCGCAGGCTGCTCACCAATTCGAGTACTGCGGTCTCGCAGCCTGTGCCGATATTCATCGGCCCGGTTGCATTACTCTCCGCCGCCGCGAGAATTGCCGTGACGACGTCGTCTACGTATATGTAGTCGCGGGTTTGCGTGCCGTCGCCATATACCGTTGGCCGCTCGCCAGCCAGCAGCAGTCCGCAGAAGATCGCGATCACACCAGCCTCGCCAAGGGGATCCTGACGCGGCCCGTAGACGTTGCCCAGTCGCAGGGCAGCGGAGGAGAGGCCGTAGAGCCTCTCGTACAGAGCCAGGTAGCCCTCGGCGGCGAACTTGCTCTGGCCGTAAGGGGCGATCGGCGCGATCGGCGCGTCCTCGCGGAGCGGCAACTCCTGGCCGTCGCCCTCGCCGTAGACCGCGCCCCCGGTGGAGGTGAAGACCAGTCGGCGCGCGCTCACCTCCCGTGCCGCGTCGAGGACGTTGGCGGTGCCACCGACGTTGATCGAAGCGTCGAAGGCAGGGTCGGCCACCGACTTGCGGACGTCGATCTGGGCGGCGATGTGGAAGATGACCTCGGGCTCGGCATCCCGCGCCGCGGCGAGCAATCCCGCGCGGTCCCGGATGTCTCGCTCGATCAACTTCGCGCCCGCGTCGAGAGCGGCACCCAGGTTCTCTAGTCGGCCGGTCGAGAGGTCGTCGACGACCGTTACGCGATCGCCGCGCGCCAGCAGTGCGTCGACGAGTGTCGAGCCAATGAACCCCGCGCCGCCGGTGACCAAGCATCTCATTGGGCGGCGATGGTAGACGCTGCCGGGCCCTCCGCCCAGCTTAGAAGACGATGTTTGTGCATTCGTCCAGTTGCCTGGAAATGGCGATACTTCTCAGTACGGTCGTCGGCCGTCTGCTGTTTAGACCATGGCGACACGGCGATCTCAGATTCACGGCCGCTCGATCCTCAGCGAGGGTCGCAAGCTGCACGTTCGCGGGGTAACCTACGGCACCTTTCGTCCTTTGAACGGCCATCCGTTTCCACCGCTGGAGACCGTCCGCCGTGATTTCGAGGCGATGGTGGAGGCGGGCGCGAACGCGCTGCGTACGTACGTCCCGCCGCCGCTCTGGCTGCTCGACCTCGCTGGGCAATACGGGCTGAAAGTGATGGTCGGGCTCGCCTGGGAGCAGCACGTCTCCTTTCTCGACGATCCCGAGCGGGCTGGCGCGATCATCGCCAAGGCCGGCCGCCAGGTGCGGGAGTGCGAGGCCCATCCGGCGATCCTCTGTTACGCGCTCGGCAACGAGATCCCGGCGCCGATCGTGCGCTGGCACGGCAAGGGCAAGATCGAGAGGTTCCTCGAACGGCTCTACCGCGAGGGCAAGGCGGCGGATCCCGAGGGTCTGTTCACCTACGTCAACTATCCGTCCACCGAGTACCTGGAGCTGCCGTTCCTCGACCTCTCGGCCTTCAACGTCTTCCTCGAGGAGGAGGAGGTCTTCGAGGCCTATATGGCGCGCCTTCAGAATCTCTCCGGCGATCGGCCGCTGTTGATCACGGAGGTGGGCGTCGACAGTCGCCGCAACGGCGAGGATGCCCAGGCCGAGGCCCTCGGCTGGCAGGTCGGGCACGCGTTCGAGACCGGCGCCGCCGGCGTCTTCGTCTTCTCCTGGACCGACGAATGGCACCGGGGTGGGTACGAGGTGCTCGACTGGGACTTCGGGCTGGTCGACCGCGAGCGGCGGCCGAAGCCGTCGCTCGCCTCGATTCGAGACGCCTACGCAGCCGTGCCGTTCTCTACCACCGGCCCCTGGCCGCGGGTCTCGGTGGTCGTCTGCACCCACAACGGCGCGCCGACGCTTTCCGAGTGCCTAGAGCGGACGCGGC
>DATNGU010000126.1:0-5136 GCA_035605775.1 Solirubrobacterales bacterium
CAACTCCGGCGGCATGCGCTGCGGGGTCGTCCACGACGCGTACCAGACCCTCCGCGCGATGAAGCTCGTGCTCCCCTCGGGGACGGTGATCGACACCGAAGCCCCCGGCGCCGAGGAGCGCTTCGCCGCCGCCGAGCCCGAGCTGGCCACCGGCCTCGCCGCGATCCGCGACGAGGTCCGCGCCGACGCCGAGTTGAGCGAGCGCATCCGCCGTAAGTTCGCGATCAAGAACACGACCGGATACCGCCTCTGTGCCTTCCTCGATGCCGACGAGCCGTTGGAGATCTTCCGCCGCCTCGTCGTCGGCTCCGAGGGCACGCTCGCCTTCGTCGCCGAGGCGGTCTTCGAGACGGTGCCGGTGCCCCCCCGCACGACGACCGCGTGGATTCATTTCCCCGGCATCGACGCCGCGATCGCCCCGGTCCGCGACCTGGTCGAGTGCGGCGCCACGGCGGTCGAGCTGATGGTCGCCCCGGCGCTGATCGTCGCCGCCTACAACATGGTCGGCGCGCCCGAGGAGTGGAAGGAGCTGCCGCCCGAGTCGGCGGTGCTCCTGGTCGAGTTCGGCGCCGGGTCCGACGCCGAGCTGGACGACTACGTCGCCGGAGCGAACGAGATCTTCGCCGCCCACGAGACGATCCGGCCGATCGAGTTCACTCGGGAGGCCGAGGAGATCGAGCTGGCTTGGCGGGTGCGCGAGGGCCTGCACGGCCTGGTCGGGAGGGTGCGGGCACCGGGCACGGCGCTGATCGTCGAGGACGTCTGCGTGCCGCCCGAGCGGATAGCCGAGGGCGCCCGCGACCTGCAGGCGCTGCTCGGTGAGCACGGCTTCCTGTCCGGGGTAGCCGGCCACGCATCGGCGGGCAACCTCCACTTCATGCTCACCCCCGACTTCGCCAAGCAGGAGGACCTCGAGCGCTACGAGTCCTTCATGTCGAAGCTGGTCGAGCTGATCGTCGACAAGTACGACGGCTCGCTGAAGGCCGAGCACGGCACCGGGATCAACATGGCGCCCTACGTCGAACGCGAGTGGGGCCAGAAGGCGACCGAGCTGATGTGGCGGGTTAAGGAGCTGGCCGATCCCGACGGCGTGCTCGCCCCCGGCGTGGTGCTCAACCGCGACCCCGGCGTCCACCTGCGCAACCTGAAAACGACCCCGCAGATCGAGGAGTCGGCGACGACCTGCGTCGAGTGCGGCTTCTGCGAGCCGGTCTGCCCCAGCCGCAACCTGACCACGACGCCACGCCAGCGGATCGTGCTGCGGCGCGAGATCGCGCGCCAGCCGGCGGGTTCGCCGCTGTTGCAGACGCTGCTGGAGGAGTACGAGTACGACTCGCTCGACACCTGCGCCGCCGACGGCTCCTGCCGGCTCGCCTGTCCGCTCGGGATCGACACCGGCAAGCTGGTCAAGGAACTGCGGGCCGACCGGCACACCCCGCGTGCCGAAGCGCTGGCGCTGCGCGGCGCGAAGCACTGGAAGGGAGTCGAGGCGGCCTCGCGCGCGGGTCTGCGCCTGGGCGGTTCCCTCGCCCGCCAGACCAAGCGCGGCGCTGGGCTGCCGGGCGCCGCGGGAAAGCTGCCGGAGACCGCGCGCGCCGGCGCCGCGGCCGTCTACGTCCCCTCCTGCACCAACCGCATCTTCGGCCGCGCGAGCGGCGAGACGAAGGCGGCGAGCCTGGCCGATGCAATGGTCGAGGTATCCCACCGTGCTGGACAACCGGTCTGGATCCCAGCCGATATCGCGGGAAGCTGCTGCGGGCTGCCCTGGAGCTCGAAAGGCTTCGGCGCCGCCCATCGCCACAAGGCAAACGAGATGGTCGAGCGTCTCTGGGCCTGGAGCGACGAGGGTGAGCTGCCGGTCGTGATCGACGCCGCCTCCTGCACCCACGGCATCGCCGATCCGGGCGAGGGGGTTCTCGGCGAGGAGGATGCGGAGCGGCTCGGCAAGCTGCGGATCCTCGACTCGGTCGCCTGGGCGCACGACCATCTGCTGCCACGGCTTCAGGTCGCTCGCAAGATCGGCTCCGCCACCGTCCACCCGACCTGCGCCACCCACCACCTGAATCTTGCCCCACAGCTTCACTCGCTCGCCGCAGCCCTCGCCGACGATGTCTACGTCCCCCCCTCGTCAACCTGCTGTGGCTTCGCCGGCGACCGCGGCTTCTCCCACCCCGAGCTGACCGCCGCGGCAACGGCTGATCAGGCGGCCGAGCTGTCCGGGCGCCACTTCGACGCCCACCTCTCCAACAACCGCACCTGCGAGATCGGCCTCACCCGTGCCAGCGGCGCGCCATACGAGTCCTTCGTTTTTTTGCTTGAGCGGTGCACGCGCTAGCACCGGTTGGCTTATCTGGAACGTATGTTGATTCTTTGTTAATTACCACACCCGTACCGAGAGCGTATTCGGCCGTGATTTAGACTGGCCGCGAAGCTGGGCTGGGCTCCAGCGAACTGGTCAGGGGTGGGGCCGCGATCGGGCTTCCCCGCGCGGAAGGAAGGTCGGCATCGCTCGAAGTGAGCTGAGGACACGCTTCCCGTGAGGCCTGCCGAGGACAACCAGCGCGGCCCCCAATCCGACCCTTCCTTTCCTTCCTGGGCGAAAGTGGGCTGGGTCTGCCTCGCCGCCGGGCTGATCCTGACGATGACGGCGGCGATCGCCAGCTCGGACTCGATCTTCGCCTGGATCAACGCGAGCGCCTGCATCGTGCTGGCGGCGGCCTCCTTCGCCCTGCACCTGAAGGCCTCGGTATCTCCGCAGCGAGCGGACCTGCAGGGGGACGGGTCCGCCGGCAAGCGGGCCAACGTATTTCTGCTTCTGGTCCTGCTCTCGGTCTCTTCCCCCTTGATCAAAACCGGGATCGAAGTGGTCGGTCAGGATGCCGCGAGCGGCCAGGGTCAGGCGGCGGCGGGTGCCGCGATCCAGCCGGTCATCAACAAGCTCTACTGCCCAGCGCTGGCCCCGGGTTTCTACACCTGCCGGCACGGCCGCTGCTGGGCCGAGGGTCGCTAGCCGGGCCGCTGCGTGACGGCCGCGACGGCGGCGGCGCCCTGCTCGTCGGCTTCCGCCTCGACCGCGCGCACAGTCTCAAACATCTTCGGGTCGCGGTCGAAGCGGCGGTCGAGGATCGGATTGACGATGCCGCGCAGGGCGGAGACGTAGCGCCACCACTTCGGCGCGAAGGTCCGCGGCGCCCGTTCTTCGATCCCGCGCACAGTCGCGGCGGCGGCTTCGTCCGGCTGGATGCGCTTGAACAGCCAGGCGGGAGCGCTTTCCTGCAGGCGGTTGGAGTGCTTGCGCTCCAAGCCGTCCTGAACCAGCCGAGTGTCGACCCAGCCGTAGTAAACGACGCCGGCGCTGGCGCCGAGCGGCATCAGCTCGGCTCGCAGGCCGCGGCCCAGCGCCTCGACGCCGGCCTTGGCGACGGCGTAGGGGCTGTTGAGGACGCCGTTGGCGAAGGAGTAGACCGAGCCGGTGACGAGGATGTGGCCCTTGCGTTCGACGATCTGGGGCAGGACCGCCCGCACCGTGCGCCAGACGCCGAGCAGGTCGACCTCGAAGACCCGCTCCCACTCCTCGCCGCCGATGCCGCGCACGGTCGCCACCTGGGACTGGGCGATGCCGGCGTTGGCGACCGCCACGTCGAGGCCGCCGAAGCGCTCGACCGTCTCCGCGACCGCCTGCATGATCGCGGCGTGGTCGGTGACGTCGGAGCCGATCCCGATCGCCCGCTCGCCGATCCGCTCAGCCGCCTCGCGCGCCTGCTCCGGATCGAGGTCGATCACCGCAACAGAGGCGCCGCGCAGATGCAGCTGGCGGGCCGTCTCGTAGCCGATGCCCCGTGCAGCGCCGGTCACCAGCGCCACCTTTCCGTTCAGCTCATAGGTGGGCATGCGGCGCGCAGCCTACTCACTCCTAGAATCACCCGTCCATGTCAGGTTTCCGTCAGGTCGACCCCAGGCAGTCCTTCCCCGAGCTCGAGGAGCGGGTGCTGGCGCGCTGGCGCGAGCGCGACGTCTTCGACCGCTCGCTCGCCAACCGCGAGGGCGCTGAGGTCTGGAGCTTCTACGAGGGGCCGCCGACGGCAAACGGCAGGCCCGGCTCCCACCATGTCCTCTCCCGCGTCTTCAAGGACGTCTACCCCCGCTACCGCACGATGCGCGGCTACCGGGTGCCGCGCAAAGCCGGCTGGGACTGCCACGGGCTGCCGGTCGAGCTGGAGGTGGAGAAGGAGCTGGGCATCGCCTCCAAGCAGGAGATTGAGGAGTACGGGATCGGGAAGTTCAACCAGCGCTGCCGCGAGTCGGTCTTCGAGTACGTCGAGGAGTGGAACCGGCTGACCGAACGGATCGGCTTCTGGATCGACCTCGACGACCCCTACGTCACGCTCGAGAACGAGTACATCGAGTCGGTCTGGTGGTCGCTGCGAAAGCTCTGGGACGACGAGCGGCTCTACGAGGGTCACAAGGTCGTCCCCTACTGCCCGCGCTGCGGCACTGCCCTCTCCTCGCACGAGGTGGCGCTCGGTTACCGAGACGTCGAGGATCCTTCCATATATGTGCGCTTCCCCCTGCTGGCCGAGGACGGCAACGAGGCGGGAGAGTCGCTGCTGGTCTGGACGACGACGCCGTGGACGCTGCCGGGCAACGAGGCGGTCGCGGTGGCTCCGGACGTCACCTACGTCAGGGCGAAGGTCGACGGCGAGACGCTGATCCTGGCCGAGCCGCTGCTGGAGAAGGTTTTCGGCGAGGATGCCGAGGTCGCCGAGCGCTTCCCGGGCAGCGAGCTGGTCGGCCGCCGCTACGAGGGACCGGTGTTCGCGCTCGCCGACCGCGAGGCGGGCGGCTTCCCGGTGATCGCCGGCGACTTCGTCACCACCGAGGACGGCACCGGTCTCGTCCACATCGCCCCGGCTTTCGGCGAGGACGACTACCGCGTCGCGGCGGAGAACGGGATCTTCGACCCGACCGCGCACGGCACGCTCTACAACCCGGTCGGCCTCGACGGGCGTTTCGACAAGCGGGTCGCCGGCTTCGAGGACAAGTTCGTCAAGGACCCGGAGGTGACCGAGGCCCTGATCGAGGACCTGCGCCGGCGCGGCCTGCTCTTCCGCGAGCAGGTCTACGAGCACGCCTACC
>DATNGU010000127.1:0-8385 GCA_035605775.1 Solirubrobacterales bacterium
AGACGTTGCCGTCGCGTTCGTCGCGGGCGACGAAGCGGTAGTGGTAGGTGGTCCCCGGGGTGAGGTTGAAGAAGGGGGTGGCGACGGCGATGTCGCCGAAGCTCGCCGGCAGGGGGCTCTCAGGCGTGCTCTGGCCGTAGCCCGCGGTGGTGCCCCATTCGATCCACCAGCTCGCCGCCACTCCGATCGGGTCGAGTTCGGCGTGCAGGATCGCGCTGGTCGCGGTCAGGTCGGTCACCCACTGGGCATCGATGCCAACGGCTGGGCGAGTGGTGAAGGTCGTGTCGGGACCGACGGCCGTGCACTGCACCGAGGGTTCGGAGGGTTTGCAGTGGTTGGTCGCTACCAGGCGGAAGTGGTAGGTGGTGTTGGGGATCAACCCGCTGAGCGCCTCCTGCACCGCTTCGGAGTCGAATTCGGAGCCCGGCAGGGTTTCGGTCGGCGTGCTCTGGCCATAGCTTTCGCTAGTGCCCCATTCGAAGAAATAGGTGGTTTCATCGCCCTCGGGGTTCAGTTCGGCCGCCAGGGTCGCCGTGGTCGGTTCGAGATCGGTGACGTGCTGGTTTTCGGGCAGCGGTCCAGGTTCGGGGAGGGGGAAGGCCTGGACGACGCTGTTGTCTTCGCTCAAGCCGGTACTGGCCGCATAGAGTCTTTCGGCGCCCTCGCCGATCGCGATCGCGTTACCTTCCGGGCTGCCGATCACCTGACCGGCGCCGAACTGGGCGGTCTGTTCGCCGGCGGGGTTGTAGACCTTGAAGCGGTAGGGGCTGGTCGCGTCGCCGACGTAGACGTTGCCGGCTGCGTCGAGGGTGGCGGTGCGGGCGTCGCCGGCAGCGTCGAAGGTTTCGAGCAGCGTTCCCGTTCCCGCTTCGAGCTTGCGGATGCCGGCGAAAGAGGCGCTCTTGATGTAGAAGTTGCCGGCGGAGTCGAGCGTCAGCGATCGCGTGTTGCCGGCGCCCGCCATGGCTATTTCGGCCCCAGGCGCTCCGGAGGAGCTGAAGGAGATGAGGCGTTCGTTGTCGCCGACCCAGACGACGCCGGCGGAATCGACCGCAAGCGGCAGGCCGGTGCCGCTGAACTCGTTGGCGTCGGTGCCGCTGATGGCCCTGCCGCAGGTGTCACCGCTCGCGGCCGTACAGAAGTCTTTTTCGGCCTGGGTCGCGCCGCCTTCAGCCAGCTTGGACTTGTTGACGTTTTTGCCGACCATGAAGATCAGCTGGCCCGAGGAGGTGAACCTGGCGACGCGCTGGTCGCCGCTGACGTAGACGTCGCCGCTCGCCTGGTCGACGGCGACGGATTCGGCGACGAGGTTCTTGTTTGGGTCGCCATCGGCGAAGTTGTTGGTGGCAAAGCAGCGCGTCGTCGGCGGGCTGGCCTCGGGACCACACGTCTGCAGCACTTCGCTGACCCCGTCCGCGACGCCGTAGCCGAAGGCGAGCAGGAAGTTGCCGTCGGAGTCGAACTTGGAGACGCGGAAGTTGTTGCGCTCTGCGACGTAGAGATCGCCGGAGGACTGCTCGACGGCGGTGCTCTTGGGATTCCAGACCTGTCCCGCCCCTTCGCCGAATTCGGCGATCGTTTCCGGAGCCGCCTGGGCGGGCGCGGCGAAGAGAGCGACCAACAGCAGCGCCGGAAGACAGAGCAGCCCAAGCCGAGCGGCCCCCGTCCGGTGCAGATTCGATCCCGCGGTCGCTGCCTTCGCGTGGCTTCTCACGTAGCTCTCTCCTTGTCCCTGAGCCCCTGCCGGCCGCTTCCCTTTGCGGCCCTCCCCTGGGCTCGGTTTCCCTGTAGCCGTCGCCGGGCAAACGAGCTAGTTCCTGGAACTAACACTCGCGTTCCCAAACAACTGGGCCAAGGATAAACATACGAGTATGGAATTGTCAAGGAACGAGAGTGGTATGGGGCGCTCTGGCGGCTAGGATCGAAGGGCTATGGCGGAGGGAATCCCCGATCTCAGCGAGCGGGAGACCGACGTTCTGCGCCTGATCGCGCTGGGTCACACCAACGCCGAGATCGCCGAGAAGCTCTTCCTCAGCGTGCGCACGGTCGAGACTCACCGCGCCCACATCCAGCAGAAGCTCGGCGTCAGCAGCCGTGCCGAGCTGGTCCGCTGCGCGATCTCACGGGGCCTGCTCGAGACCTAGATAGACCCCCGGCCAGCCACCCCCCCGCAGAGAATGGATCGGGGCGGTCGTCTAATCTGCCCGTGGTTTTGGCTCGCGATTCGCGCAGGAGAATCCGCCGCGGGAGCCGCAAGGTGGCACTGGCCACTGTCGCGGCCCTCGCGCTGCTGCTTGCCTTCGGCGGCGCCGCCGCCTCGCCGCGGGGGGCGATCGTCCTGCACGGCGCCGCCTCCGGCTCGCATCTGCAGCTGAGCGTGAGCGACGAGCATCTCGTCGTCAATGGTTGGATGGCCGCGGCCGAGCCAGCCGGGTGCCGGCTGGCGCAGGGGCGCATGCTCTCGCTCTGCCGCCTCGACGGCGCCGGCTCGATCGAGCTCGACATGGGCCCATCGGGTGACAGGGTCGAAGTCCTGGAGCCGCTGCCGCTGCCGCTGACGGTCTACCTGGGCGACGGCTCTGACAAATTCATCGGCAGCGACGAGGCGGATACTTGTTACTCAGAAGGAGCGCGGCGCAACCGCTGCATCGGCGGCGGCGGCGATGACATCTGCATCACCGGCCAGGAAAACAGCGACTGCGTCGGCGACAGCGGCGACGACTACTGCCAGACCGGCGCCGGCAGCGACGGATGCTGGGGTGGGCCGGGCGACGACGTCTGCCGGATGGGATCGGGACAAGACGGATGCCACGGCGAAGAGGGCCGGGACCGGCTCTACGGCGGAGCGAGCGCCGACCAGCTCTACGGCGGCGGCGCCTACGACCACTGCGACGGCCTGCCCGGCTGGGGCCGCTCCCACGAGTGCGAGACCGGGCCGGGCCGCTGAGCGCAGCGGTTTTCGGGGCCGTGTCGATTTCGCGGCTCGCCATTCGTCGTATGGGGTAGAGCAACCCCACAACCGAAGGAGACGACGATGCGATTCATGATGCTGATGTACCCGGGGATCGACACCGACCCGGAGAGCTGGGCGCCCAGCGCCGAGGACGTCGCGGCGATGACCAAGTACAACGAGGAGCTGACCAAGGCCGGCGTGCTGCTCTCGCTGGACGGGTTGCGCCCTCCCGGCGACGGCGCCCGCGTCCGCTTCGGCGGCGGCACGCCGACCGTCACCGACGGCCCCTTTACCGAGGCCAAGGAGGTCGTCGGCGGCTACTGGTTGATCCAGGCGTCCTCGAAGGAGGAGGCGGTCGAGTGGGCGACGCGCTGCCCGGCCGGCGACAACGACTTCATCGAGGTGCGGCGCGTCTTCGAGATGGAGGACTTCCCGGAGGACGTGCAGGCGGCCGGCCAGCTGTCGGAGAGGCCGCCCGAGCAGACGTGAGCCAAGAGGCCGAGCCCGGTCGCGCGGTCGAGGCGGTCTGGCGGATCGAGTCGGCGCGGCTGATCGCGGCGCTGGCGCGGATGACCGGGGACGTCGGCCGCGCCGAGGACCTGGCGCAGGACGCGCTGGTGGCGGCACTGGAGCGGTGGCCGGAGTCGGGGGTGCCGGAGAACCCGGGCGCCTGGCTCATGGCCACCGCTAAGAACCGCGCGATCGACCTGGGCCGCCGCGGCAGGCGCTTCGAGGACCGGCGCGAGCAGCTGGTGCGCGAGGCGGGGATGCGGATGGCGATGGACGCCGCCGAGCACGAGGCGGCGCTCGGCGTCGAGCTGAGCGACGATCTGCTCGCGCTGATCTTCACCTGCTGCCACCCGCTGCTCTCGACCGAGGCACGGGTGGCGCTGACGCTGCGCCTGCTGGGCGGGCTCAGCACCGAGGAGATCGCGCGGGCGTTCCTGGCGGCGGAGCCGACGGTGGCGCAGCGGATCGTGCGGGCCAAGCGCACCCTGAAGGAGGCGCACGCCCCGTTCGAGGTGCCGCAGGGCGAGCAGCTCGACGAGCGGCTGCCGTCGGTATTGGAGGTGATCTACCTCGTCTTCAACGAGGGCTATGCGGCGACCGCGGGCGAGAGCTGGATGCGACTCGACCTTTGTGAGGAGGCGCTGCGCCTCGGCCGTGTCCTCGCCGGGCTGATGCCGAAACAGCCGGAGGTCCACGGTCTGGTGGCACTGATGGAGATCCAGGCCTCGCGGACGGCAGCGCGGACTGGCCCCGCTGGGGAACCGGTGCTGCTGCTCGAGCAAGACCGGGCACGCTGGGACCCGCTGCTGGTGCGGCGCGGGCTGGCCGCCCTGGAACGAGCCGAAAAGCTCGGCCGCGGCGCCTTCGACCCCTACACCGTGCAGGCCGCGATCGCCGCCTGCCACGCGCGGGCGCGCAGCGCCGAGCAGACCGAGTGGGCGAGAATCGCGGCGCTCTACGAGGCCCTCGCTCAGCTCACCCCCTCCCCCGTGGTCGAGCTGAACCGCGCCGTGGCGATCTCGATGGCCTTCGGGCCGGAGGAGGCGCTGGAGCTGGTCGACGGCCTGGTGTCCGAGGGCTCGCTCGAGGGCTACCACCTGCTGCACAGCGTGCGTGGCGACCTGCTCGCCAAGCTCGGCCGCGCGGAGGAGGCACGGCGGGAGCTCGAGCGCGCCGCAGGGATGACCGAGAACGCCCGCGAGCGCGAGCTGCTGCTGGGGCGAGCGGCCGAGTGCGACGCCTGAACGGCGGCTACGGTTCCCAGGGTTCGGAGACGGCTTTGGAGGCGATGCGGTCGATCTCGGCCCGCATGTAGTCGACGATCTCCGCGGTGGCGGCCTTGTCGATCTTCTGCAGCTTCTTCTCGGCGTCTTTCCTCCTGTCGGGAAAGATGTCGTACGCGCAGCCGATGACGAACAGGTTCTCGTCGTTGAAGCGGTTCGCCGGCGCCGTGTAGTTGAAGCTGCCCGCGAGCAAGGTGTTGTTGTCGATCGCCATTAGCTTGTGGTGCAGCTTGCGGACGCCCGAGCCTTCCTTGGGCGTGAAGAGGCTGATGTTCGGCCGGTTCAGCCATGGCGGAGCCCCGCCCTGTTCGCCGTGTGGCGCCGTCCAGTCGTGGGCAGCCTGGCCGCGGTCGAGGGCGCCCCTCACCTTGCATCCCGCCCGGGCCGCCATCAGCATGGCGTCGTCGATCGCCGAGGAGCCGGAGAAGGTGAAGATCGCGAACTCCACTTCTTTCTCGGCCTTGAGGATCTGCTTGATCACTTCCTGCTCGGGAACGTTGTCCGGCGCGAACAGGACCGTTACCGGCACGCCTTCGAGGTCGAAGACGGGCGGCTCCCCGCCGAGCCCCCGGGGGCCGAATTCGCCTCGCTCGATTTCGGCGAACTGGTTGCCGTACTCCCTGCAGATCCCGGTGTCGTGAAAGACGAAGACGTGGTTGAGGTTTTCGTGGCAATCGGTGTCGGTGAAGTTGGTAGAGCCGGAGAGGAGCGCCGAGGTCGGCTTCGCGCTCCCGCGGTAGTCGCGGACGACGAACTTTTGGTGAAAGATCTCTTTGTTGAAGTCAACCTTGAGGTCGACGTTCAACTGGAGCAGTGAGGTCGCGATGCGCCGGTTGACCTTGTTTTCCCCGTTCGGGGTCCGCAGCCAGTTCTGCAGCGCCTGCTCGACGGTTTCGCCCTGTTGCGGGACCACTTCTTTCTTGAAATCCAGCTTTTCCTCGCGCAGGTAGCTCTGCTCGAGGACGATGCTTACCCTCACGCCGCGCCACTTGGCGTCGAGGATCGCCTTCGCGATCCTTTCGTTGTCGAGCTCCTGGACGGCGATGTCGAGCGACTCCTTCGCGCCGCCAATGAAGTCGACGATCACCTGCTCGAGGTCGTCCGGAGCGCCCAGATCGGCTGGCCCGACGTATGCCTCGATCTTTCCTTTGGCGAACGTGGGCATTCCGAGATCAGAACTCTACTGAACCTAAATAGATACTGATTGAACACGTATATTGCAGCCGTGACCGAGGCCGCCTACGACCGGATCGGAATCGGTTACAGCGCGATCCGGCAACCCGAGCCAGGGATTGCTGCGCGGCTCGAAGCGGCGCTGGGCGAGGCACGAACGGTGCTGAACGTGGGTGCTGGAACCGGCTCCTACGAGCCTGCCGAGCGCGAGGTTACCGCGGTCGAGCCGTCATTAACGATGATCAGGCAGCGTCCGCCAGGATCGGCGCCTGCGGTCGAGGCCTTCGCCGAAGAACTGCCCTTCGAAGATGACAGCATCGATGCCGCGATGGCGATCATCACCGTTCACCACTGGAGCAAACTGCCGGTGGGTCTGGCCGAGATGGCGCGGGTGGCGCGACGGAGAGCGGTTGTCCTCAGCTTCGACCCGGCGCCGGTGGCCGACCTGTGGCTGGGCGAGTACTTCCCGGGCGCACTTGACTACCACGCCGGCGCGATGCCGCCGATCGACGAGCTGACCGCGGGCGAAATCGAGCGCGGCCTGGAGAAGCTGAATGCCGACCTGGAGAGCGGCCGCTGGGACGAGCGCCACGTCACCTGCGCGAGGCGGCGGAGCTGGACGTCGGTCTGCGCCTGGTTACGGCAAAGCTGGACTAGACGGAAGGGCCCGGGGCGGGCGGCTGTGGGGCCAGCGGCTCCGGGGCGGGGGGCTGGACGTTCCCCTTGAGCTCGCGCAGGCGGAAGTAGATGACTGCCGCGACGAGCGCCACGATCGGCGCGGTCACAGTCGAGCCGATCACGTTGAAGAGGATGCGCACCAGGGCGCTGTCCTCGATCCCGACGGCAATCGCGCCGAGCACGGTCTGGACGACGATGACGATCAGGAAGACGACGACGATTACGCCAAAGACCTGCCAGCCGTTGCCGCGGACGAGCTCGCGCGAGCGGCCGAAGGCCTCGATTACGCCGGTCCGCTCGACGACGATCACCGGGGCGATCACCGACCAGATCGTCAGCAAGATCAGGCCGGGAACGATCAGAAGGAGGAAGCCGATGCCGATACCGAGGCCGGCGAGTATCCCGGCGCCGATCAGCGGCAGGATCACGGGACCGGTGGACCGCACGAGGTCCTCGACGGAGGAGTCGCGACGGCCGTCCTGGACGTCGCTGACCAACCCCACGACCATCCCCTGGTAGAGGGTGCCGGCAACCACGCTCACCGCGAGCGCGAGCGGCAACAGGATGAGGCTGTGGGCAAGGATCCCGTTGATCACGGCGACGATCAGGAAGAGGCCGAACGCCACCGGTAGCAGCACACCCGCCTGCGATCCGTAGGTGGAAAAGGCCTGGCTGAGCGTCGCGCCGATATCGAGCTTTCGGTTCACACCGTCAGCTTCGACCCCGCTGGCCCCTCCCCTCCCTAGAGGACAAACACGGAGCGGCTACGGCAACTCGCAGTTGACAAAGGTGCTCGGTCCGGAGCCGCCATCGCAAAAGTCTTCCGCCCCGTACCCGAACGCGGGAGCGGCGTTGTCGCCGTCCAGTTTGTCGGAACCGTTACCGCCATAGAGCGTGTCGTTCGCGGAGCCGCCGAGGATGTTGTCTCCGCCGTTTTCGCCTTCAAGCACGTCCTGTCCGTTATCACCGACGACGTGATCGCTCTCGTTGCCGCCACGGATCAGGTCGTTGTCCGGCCCGCCCCAGAGGTTGTCCGCCGCGTTGCCGCCCTCGATCATGTCGTTGCCAGGGCCGCCAATCACGTGATCGGCGTCGTTGCCACCGCACAGCTTGTCTTCCCCACCAAGGCCGTAGATGAGGTTGGCTCCATTGGTTCCGACGATCACGTCGTTTCCGGAGGTCCCTTTGATCGTCGTCACGCCGGTTTCCGGATCGAAGGAGGACGTGGCGGTATGAGAATCGGCCACGCCAAAGCAGGGTCCCGTGGCCCCAGCCGAAGGCACCGCAATAGCTACCCAGCAGACAACAATGGAAGCGGAAACAGCGCAAGCTAGGAGCTTTCGCATCCTTCTCTCCTCGTTCAACGATCGTTTTAGGCCGGTACGGCCCTGGTCCCCGTTGAACTAATACCTTTTGCTGGTTGCACTGTCGACCGCTCTGGGTCTGAATTTCGGCCAGTCTTGGATCTGGGCCTGCAACTCCCCACACCAATCTCGCTGCTTGGGAGACTGTTAAGCGGAGGGGGTGGGATTCGAACCCACGAGCGCCTTGCGACGCCAACAGTTTTCGAGACTGCCCCGTTCAACCACTCCGGCACCCCTCCGGGGCACTACCAAGCCAAATGCTATCGACGAACTTCGTTAGGGAACGAAAGCCGAATCAAATCCCAAGTACCCACTGATTTAGGCGAGTTTCTCGATGACTACGGAGGCGTTCGCGCTTGCCTGCGTTCCCCCGATCGGCGTCGCTAGGCCGACCGCCGCGCTCGAAGTGTGGTTCCTTACCGTG
>DATNGU010000128.1:0-3607 GCA_035605775.1 Solirubrobacterales bacterium
TAGGCGGCGAGGATCTGCTCGTCGGAAACAGCTGCCACCCGGCCACGCGAGGCGGTAAAGGCTCCCATCGCCTCCTCCCAGCGCGCTGGGTTGCCGATCCGGATCGCCGAGGCGACCGTCTCCGGGTCTGCGACCGGGGAGCCGTGGACCAGCGGCGCCGCGCCCTCTGCCTGGAAGCCATAGACCACCGGAGCGGCGCCCAGCTCCTCGAAGCCACGCCAGTAGGCGGTCACGTTGCCCGCGTTGCCGACCGGGATCGACAACGCCCCAGGCGCCTCACCGAGATCCTCGACCACCTCGAACGCCGCCGTCTTCTGACCCTCGATCCGGTACGGATTCACCGAGTTGACCAGCTCGATCGGGTGGCGCTGGGCCAGCTCGCGCACGATCTGGAGCGCCTCGTCGAAGTTGCCCTGCAAAGCGATCACGCGGGCGCCGTGCATCAGCGCCTGGGCAAGCTTGCCGATCGCGATCTTCCCCTCCGGCACGATCACCGCCCCGCGCATTCCGGCGCGCGCCGCGTAGGCGGCGGCGCTGGCGGCGGTGTTGCCCGTGGAGGCGCAGATCACCGCCTCCGCCCCACGCCCCTTTGCCCGCGAGACGGCAACCGTCATCCCCCGGTCCTTAAACGACCCGGTCGGGTTGGCTCCCTCGAACTTGAGATACGCCCGAACCTCCAATCGCTCCGATAGCCGCGGCGCTTCGATCAGCGGCGTCGACCCCTCGTTGAGGGAGACGATGGGATCGCCCTCCTCAAGGGACAAACGGTCGCGATAGCGCTCTATCAGCGAGAGAGGCATCAGCGGAGGGTGTCGGGGGTCAAACGAACTCCTCCTCGATCACCCGAATGAAGCGTGGCTCCGAGCGGATGTCGTCGAGCCGCCCGATCTCCCCGACCGCGGCCGCGAAGCGCGACTCCAGGCACTCGTGGACGACCATCACCAGCCGCGCCTCGTCGCCGATGCCGCGTTGCACGACGCTCTTCACCGAGATCTCGTTCTCGCCCAGCACCTGGGCGATCCTCGCAAGCACGCCCGGCTCGTCGGCGACCTCCAGGTGCAAGTAGAAGGACGAGGTGACGTCGACCACCAGCGGCAGCTCTTCATGCGCCTCGTGGACGGGGGCTTCGCCGGCGAGTACCGAGACCACGTCGCCGAGCACCGCCGAAGCGGTCTGGACGCCACCGGCTCCGGGCCCTGACATCGTCACCTCGGTGATTTCCGGCGCCTCGACCATCACCGCGTTGAAGGGCCCGCCGACCGGCGCCAGCGGGTGGCCGCTGTAGAGAAAGCAGGGGAAGACTCGGACGCTGATCCCGTCGCCATGGCGCTCGGCGACGCCGAGAAGCTTCAGCGAGAGATCGAGCTCCTTGGCGTAAGCGAGGTCGTCGGGCTGAATCGCCTCGATCCCCTCATAGGCAACCTGGTCGAGGGTGACTGACGTGTGGAAGGCGAGACGGGCGAGGATTGCCATCTTCGCTGCTGCGTCAGCCCCGTTCACATCATCGGTCGGGTCGGCCTCGGCATAACCGAGCTCCTGCGCGCGCGCCAGCACCTGCTCGTAGGCGGCGCCGGTGGCGGCCATCTCGCTGAGGATGAAGTTGGTCGTTCCGTTGACGATCCCGAACACCTTGTCGATCTCGGTGACGCCAAAGCTCTCCTGGATCGTGCGCACGATTGGGATTACGCCGGCCACCGCCGCCTCAAAGCGCAGCTGCACCCCCGCCTCGCGGGCGACGCCGAAGAGCTCCTCGCCGTGCTGGGCAAGCAGCTGCTTGTTTGCGGTGACGACCGGCTTTCCCGCCCGCAGCGCCGCAAGCACGTATTCGCGCGCCGGATCGGTGCCACCGATCAGCTCGACGACCAGGTCGGAACGCGCGAGGATCTCGGCGAAATCGCCCTCGCTCCGCGTCAACGTCCCGGCCAGCTCGGGCCGGCGTCCGGTGCCAGCCTCGACCGCGCCGGCCCGGGTGGCGAGCAGCTCGGCGAAGGCGCCGCCGACCGTGCCGCGGCCGAGCAGCCCGATGCGAACGGGTTCAGCCATCGGCGTCGCGAGCCGTCAGGTCCTCGTAGGACTCGCGCCGCACCACTACCCGCGCTTCGCCGTCGCGGCAGAAGACGACCGGGGGGCGCGTCACCCCGTTGTAGTTGCTCGCCATCGCATGGCCGTAGGCGCCGGTCGCAGGGGTAACGAGGACGTCGCCGACGGCAGGCGCGGCGAGCATCGCATCGCGCACCAACACGTCCCCGGACTCGCAATGCATGCCGGCGATCGTCACCGGCGTATCCGGCACCGCGCCGGCCCGATCAGCAATCGATGCTTCATATCGAGAGCCGTAGAGCATCGGCCGCATGTTGTCCGACATACCGCCGTCGACAGCGACATAAGTGCGGACACCCGGTATCTCCTTGATCGTGCCGACGCGGTACGCGGTGACGCCCGCGTTGCCCACCAAAGAACGACCCGGCTCGACCAGGATCCGCACCCCGTCACCGAATACCTCACTCACGCCGCGCACCTTGACCTCGGCGTAGGCGTCGACCGACGGCGGCTCGTCCGCGGCGGTGTACGCAATCCCGAGCCCGCCGCCGACGTTGACGAGCCGGCACCACTCACCGGCCAGCTCACCGATCGCGCGGATCGCAAGCGTGTACGACTCGAGCTCGAAGATCTGCGAACCGATGTGAGCATGCAACCCGACCAGGTTCAGCACGTCGGATGCGAGGACCCGCTCGATTGCCCGCGCCGCCAGCCCATCCTCCAGCCCAAAACCGAACTTGGAGTCGAGCTGGCCGGTCTGGATGTAGTCGTGGGTCGAGGGCTTGATGCCCGGCGTAACCCGGACCAGCACGTCCTGGGGTTTATCGAGCAAGCGCTCGCAGCGCTCGATCTCGTCAAAGGAATCGAGGATCAGGTGCCCGACCCCCGCCCGGGCCGCGAAGACGATCTCCTCGTCGCTCTTGTTATTGCCGTGCAGGTGGATGCGGGCCGGCTCGAAGCCAGCGTTCAGCGCAATGTGCAGCTCACCACCCGAGGCGACGTCAACGGAGAGACCCTCCTCGGCGAACAGCCGGTAGGCGGCGGTGCAGGGAAAAGCCTTACTGGCGAAGAGCACCTCGAAGTCGTCGGTCCGGCGCTGGAACGCCTCGCGGTAGGCGCGAGCCCGCCCCCGCATGTCGTCCTCGGCGTAGATGTAGGCGGGCGTGCCGAACTCAGCGGCGAGCTCGACCACGTCACAGCCGGCGATCTCGAGATGGCCGCGCTCATTCACGCGGCTGCCGACCGGGTAGACCGGCGATCCCGCGATCGGGTCCGCGACCGCTCCTGCCTGTCCGCGCTCGGGCATGGGACGGCATTGTGACGGTAAGGCGAGCTACTCGATCTCAGAGTCGGTCACTGCCCGTTGCCGAGCAGGCCGCCGATCGTTTCTTTCACTTTTTCGACGCTGCTGTCGACGGTTTTGCCGACGGTCGATTCCGGGCCGGCGGCGCCGTTCACGACGCCTTCGGTGACGTTGGTTACGCCGGTGTTGCTGAGCGCCCCGTTGGTGGCCTGGTCGACGCTGGATACGGTGTTGTTGACCGTGCTGGTCACGGTCTCCGACGGC
>DATNGU010000129.1:0-5281 GCA_035605775.1 Solirubrobacterales bacterium
CAGCCGGTGAAGAAGGTCTCCCACACCGCGTCGTAATCGACCTCGGTGGGGTAGGCGTTCTCACGCACCACCCGGGCCGGAATGCCCACCGCCAGCGAGCCCTGCGGGATGTCCTTGGTCACGACCGACCCGACGCCGATCACGACGTCGCTGCCGATCTTCACGCCGGGGTTGACGGTGGCTCCGGGGATCCAGACGCGGTTGCCGATCTCGATCGGCGCGAACGACACCGGAAAGCCCTTGAAGATCGATAGGTAGGCCCCATGCGTGAACAGCGCCGTGCCGGTGCCGAGGCCAACCTCGTTGCCGAGCTTCACACGGCGGGCGGTGTTGATGAACGAGTTGCGTCCCATGTGCAGGAAGTCGCCAGCCCAGAGCTCCGACTGCTGCTCGAACGCTGATCCTCCTCCGATCACCGCTCCGGGGAGCATCCAGAAGCCCCGTCCGACACGGACGTAGCGACCCTCAATCACGCACCCGGCGCTGATCTTCGAGTCGGCGCCGATCTCCAGCCGCTCGGTGACGTTGATCTCCGCACGCGGGGAGATGTCAACGTTGTCGCCAATGATGGTGGTCAGAGAACCCACCGGATCACCTCGAATGCTTCCGCGTATCGGACTCCGCACTGGACGCCGCGGACACGCGCCAGCCCTTCGATGTAGTCATGACTCATGTATGGCTTGAGGCTCTGGCTGACGAAGGCGTCGGAATGGGCGATCTTCGCCGCCATGTCGTCGTCCTCGAGCCGTGCGTACATCGACAGCGCTGTGTTCTGGAAGGAGTTGACCGGCAGCTCGTAGCCGAGCACGGTCACTCGCTTGAACAGGCGCCGCACCTCCTGCGCCACGGTGCCATGGTCCTGATGCACGTCGGTCGTGGTCGGGCACAGCACGAAGTCCCAGTACTGCCCCGCGTACTGGTCCTCGAGGACGCCGAGGATGCTCTGGCGCACCTCTGGCAGGTTGCGGTTGCGGAAGGGCTCGAACTCCATGTTGGACTCGGGGATCCCGATCGCCGTACACGCCTCGACCCACTCCTCGATGAGGCTCGGCCCGTTCAGGTCGGAGCAGTCGCTCATGGCGACGATGTGAAGCTCGTAGCCTGCTTTGGACAATCGATGTACAAAGCCAGCGGCCCCCATCTCGTCGTCCGGGTGCGCCGTCACCACGAGGGCGCGCCCGGGATTCAGAACCACCGACGCCACCAAGGCCGCGCGGCCCGGACCTCCTCGACGGCCTGAGCCACCCTCTCCTCGTACTCGTTGCTGATGCGGGCGACCTCATCCCAGTCGACAGGATCGGTTCCCGCGAGTCCTTGTAGGCGAGAGATGCGAGCGGTGTAGTCGACCGTCAGCAGCAGGACGACGTGCGCCTCGTCGCCTCTCATCGAAACAAGGTCAGTGCGCTAAGGTTCACGGCCGCGCCCACGAGGCCCGCTGCCGAGGCGAACAGCAGCGTCGTGGTGCGGAAGCTCCGGGTGCGGGCGACGATTGCTGCCATCAGCGTCGCCCCACCCGCCTTCATCAACAGCACCCCGCCGAGCCCAGCCGCGGCGAACGCGATCTGGGCTCCGGGGCCGTACTCGTTCCCGTGGAACGGGTGGATCTGGACGGCCATGAGCAATGTCAGACCGTCCAGAGCGTGAGCGACGAGCACGATGAGCGGGGCGGTCACGTCGCGCGCTCGCTCCTGTCGGGACCGCCAGCACGCGCCGGAGCGCTGGGCTTGGCGAAGGGATTCGCGATCACCTGCGCCTCGACGACTTCGAGGTGCTGCTCGTCGATCCACTGCCCCTCGATGGGCTTGCCCTCCTTCAGCTCTATCGGCTTCAGCAAGAACTGACGGCAGCCGTTGATGTACTCGGTCATCCCGGTCGCGACCCCGGTGAAGCCATTGATCTTGTCGCGGATCTGGTCGCCGAGCTGCATCACGCAGCCGCCAGCGAGAACAGGTAGAACGCGACACCGATCGCCCACCACTTCAGGTTGAAGCGACCGGCGATGATCGCTTCGAGGACGAAGCAGACGCCCGCCGCGATCAGAAGAATCAGGCTGATACTCATGGTCGTACCTCAATGCTCTCGAACGGGTTGGGAGGACGCATGTCCTTCAGGATTGCTCGGGTCTCGTCGACGCCGAGGGTGATGATGTTGTGCGAGCCCTTGACGCCGCACAGCGGGCAGGGCTTCTCGGGCGGAAGGATAAGCGGTAGGAACTCGCCCCAGCCCAGCACATGCGGCCGCGGGGCGGGAATGTCGGGGGCGTCAGGCATGGGGGGCCTCCACCAAGCGACCGCGGAAGCGGTACTCGGACTTCCCGTTATCGGCAGTGAATGTGACGTCGGACATGCCCTCCTCCGTGTCGCTCAGGAGCCACAGGATCACACCCCACATCGACACGGCTCCGGCCACGAAGCCGAGCGCGAAGCCGGTCTTCACGCCTGCGGCTCGAGTTGCCGGACCGCGTCCTTCAGGGCTTCGAGAGCAGTGTCGCCGTGGCCTTCGATCCTCACCATCTCCGCGTCCTCATCGGTGCGGAGCCTGACATCGGCGACGGCGACCTTCTTCCACGAAGCGGCCTTCACGCTGATGTCGGCGTAGACGAGCACCTGCTCCGTCGTGAGACGGACGGCGTCACCAACATCGGCGACGATCGTGGCCTTGGTCCCGTTCTTCAGCGGTGCGCCGTCGACCTCGATGGTGAAGTCGGGCGAGCGGCTCAGCGGGCCGCCCTTCATGACGACCTCGACCAGCTTCTTCTCGATCTTCTTGGATCCGGGCAGCCCGTCGACAGGGCTCTCTTCGGTGACCTCGACCACCTTGGGCTCGTCGGTCATGCCTCCGCTGCCTCCGTATCGTCGCTGGCCTCGGCGATGCTCACGAACTCGCCATCCTCAGATGCGGCGATCTCGCGGGCGATCTCTTCAGCGCGCGAAGCACCGCCATCGGTGGTGACGGTGGTGTTGTAGGTCTCGCCACTCGACTTGCGAATGACGGCTGTGTACCTCGACATGGGATCCTCCTATGTGGGGAAGCAGAGCTCGCAGGGCTCGAGGTTGGGCAGCGTCACGGGCTCGTCCTCGGGCCACTCTTCGAGATTACCTGCCTCGTTGGCCTTGGCAAGGTTGCACTGCTCGTTCGTGAAGCGAGCGTTGCCGTCGCGGAAGCCGCGGTGGAGCTTGCCCTCAGACGCCAGATAGATGCCGGTCGGTGCCATCACATCGGTACTCCCTGCTCCTGCATGAGTTTCTGGAGGCGCTCGCGCTGGGCGATCGTCTCGCTGGTGATCGGCGAGAAACGCACCGTCCCGGTTGCCCGGTGGATGGCCGCGTTCATCTCGTCGCGTTTCACGTGGTACTCCTCGTTCAGGAGGAGTGTGTCGAGGATCTTCTGGGCGTCGCTGTCGGGTAGGTCCATGAGTGCGTCCTCTATGAAGATGCCTGTGCGATCGAGCCGCTTGCCGCGACGGGCGAGCTCCTCGATGTAGTGGGTAGTGGTGACGTAGTCGCGGTATGTCATGGCGTCACGGCTCCAGCGTGGCGCTCACAAACCGGGCCGAATCGGGACTCAGTGAAGGCCAGCTCGGTGCAGCCTGAGAACCGGCACAGCACCGCCCCAGCGGACACGACGGCCCGGAAGCGACCATCCCCGACGCTCTGGCTCCATTGCTCCCCGGTGATGCCGACACCACCGCTGGCAACGAGTCGCTCGTACGCACGGTTGATCGGATTCATCCGGGCAGCAGGGGCGGCATTCCGCCTCGCTGGTACGCCTCGGGCAGAGCCTTGGCCGCCCAGTCGTCCATCGTGCCGCCCCCGGGCAGCACGAGCTGGCTCAGGAGCGCCTGCCGGATGACGTCGCGACCATCCGACTCGGCGAACTCCAGCGTGGCCTTCAACCACAGCAGGCGGGCTCGCCAGCGACGACGCACCTCGGCGTCGATCTCCTTCTGCCAGTCCATGCGCGCCATGCGGTTGCGAATCGCGGTCGAGGACAGGCTGGTGTTGGCGTAGCGATCTTGGTAGTACGCCTCCTGCCACTCCTCGAGGAGCGGCTCGTCGACGACGAAGCGGTACTGGAGCCCGTCGAGGATGAACTGGATCGCCATGCGGCCACCCTGCTCGATCTGGCCGAAGCCCTCGCAGTTGTACCGCTTCAGAAGACGACGGATCTCCTCCAGCGTCTTCTCGACCGGGACAGTGGTGCCCTGCGCGTAGCTCACGTCGGCACCGGGTCGACCACGCGCACGCGGCGCGGTGTGATGCCCATGAACAGGCTGCGTATCAGCCAGCCGATGATGAGCGCCATGATGAGGTCGATCTGAGGCAGGCCGAGGGTTGGTGCTGCCAGATTCCAGAGCACCATGTCGATCCATGCCGCGGCGATCTGGACGACGATCCCGATGGGAATCGACACCAGCGCCAGCGAGCAGCCGAAGTTCAGGCCACGGTCGACGATTGTCTCAGAGATCTTGTGGATGAGGGCGTCCACGATCCCGATGACCTGCCACAGGACCCAGACGAGGGCTAGGGTCCAGATGCGCTCGTCCATCAAGCCCTCCATGGGCAGAAGGCGCACTCCTGCACGATTGCGGTGGTCAGCACTCCGTCCTCCGTGTTTGCTTCCACAGTGGGGATAACTTTGTGGATACCTGTCAGCGCGTGCATGATGCGCCCGCCGAGACGTGTCCACTTTCCGACTGGGCGCACTGCGCCCCATGCGTCAGTCGCGAGCTGCTCGCTCGCGGCGTCGATCGAGAAGATACTTGCGCTCCTCCGCCCGGTGGGCGGTGTTCCACTGGTGTCCTGCCTTGGCCCCGCGCTCGTCGTGACCGGCGCAGAGTGCGATGAGGTGGTCCTCGTCATCCGGGGCCTTCTGGCCGATCATCGGGTCGTCCTTCACGTGGTCGAGGGACCAAGGACCCCAGCAGGTCCCCCACTGAGACGGGTCCATCACGACGGCTGGGCAAGCCGGGAGGGCCTGACTCGCTCGCGGGAGCTGGTATCCGTTCTTCGCCATCCAGCGCCGAACGACCTGTTCGTCCCGGACCGCGACCAGCAGGCGGAGCTTCTGCCACTCCTCGAAGCCCAGTGTTCGGTTGCGGCGCGGTCGGCGCCGGATGGGATGCCGCTGCATGGGGACTCTCAGGTGGAACACTTGTTCGGCGCATCATAGCCGCCTGAGCGCGGCGACCAACAGCTTCATCAGCGCGGCGTGCTCCACTCGACTTAGCCACGCGGACGAAGTAGCCCTGCGGGTTCCCCACTCCATGAATGGCATGTTG
>DATNGU010000130.1:0-25102 GCA_035605775.1 Solirubrobacterales bacterium
CACGCCGGGTAGCGTGATCCGCGGCACCTTCGACCGCGCCTTCGACCACACCGACTCTCGAAATGTTCTCTATACGCTGCCCGGTGGGCCGCTGATTCCCGGTTGCCCGCCTCCCGCGGTGAGGACGCTCGACCGTGAGGAGGGACCGATTCGCGACGTCAGCAGGGAAGATCTCCTCGCAGCTGACGTACTGATCACCAACTTCCATTCGCTGGGCAACGGCGAGGACCCTGACGATCTACTGACGAAGCTGGAGCCGGGAGACATCGATTTCATCGTTATCGACGAGGCCCATATTGCCGCCGCCGATTCCTATCAGCGCGCCTTCGCCCACTTTTCGGAGGCAAAGAAACTGCTGATGTCGGCAGCCTTCCAGAGATTGGATGGGCGGCCGATCGATGCCGATGTTGTCTACCGCTATCGGCTGATCGACTCGATCGTCGACGGCAACGCCAAGAATCTGCGAGTCCAGCGCTTCGCCCCGGAGGTTGCCCAGACCACGTATGAGATGGTCTGGCCCGACGGGCGCCGAGAGGAGATTGTTGGCCGCGATGCACTAATGGAGCTGATCGGGGACGAGCGCAAGCTGGCGCGGATAACGGCGAAGTCAAACCAACCGATTCGCCAGGTGATGCGGGCGGTGCGCTCGGCACTCGATCGCCAGGAAGAGCTGCTGCACCCGATCAAACCGCGGGTTTTGTTCGCGGCGCTGGGGGAGCGCCACGCCGAGCAGATCGCTGCGATCGCCAGCGAGCACGGGATCCCCTCGGCCCACCTTCACTACTCGATGGGCGACCGGCAGATCAGGGAGACGAGGCGGCGCTTTGAGAGTGAATCGGGAGACCTGCAGGGACTGGTGCAACTGAAAATGCTGGGCCAAGGCTATGACTTCCCGCCGATCTGCGTGGTGGTGCCGATGCGCCCCTATGGATCTTTCTCTGAGTTCTACCAATTCATCGGCCGCGGAATTCGCGTTCTAAGCCATCCGGCCCTTACCGGCAGGGTCGCACCGGGTGAGCAGTGGCTCGACGTCATCTATCACGCGGAGCTCGGGCTTGATGAGCACATCGAGACGATCTACGCCGAGAACGACATGGACCCCAACACCCAAGATCTTGAGCCTGGCGAATTCGAGGTTCCGGGGATAGGTCCGGACCTGCCGGGAACGACGGGCATCGACTCGGCGGAGCATCCGCACACCTTCGTGCTCTTCGAGCGGGGCGAGATCGAGCAGCGGGTCGTGCACGACGAGACGCGTATGGAGCAGCGCCGGGTCGAGCGCGCTCGCGAGGCGCTCGCTCAGCGCTACGCCGACTACGCGCAGTCCGCAGAGGACCCGGTCCCCTTCGAGAAGTTCGCGGAGATCATCGGCGGACTCGGTGAGTGAGGGCGAGGCCTTCGGGCGACGCTTTCTCGTTGCCCGAACCTTCGAGCAGCGGCTGGCCCTGGAGGATGAGGAGGATCGGCGTGCGCCATTCGCTGGCGCCGATGCGCTGCTCGGACAGTTGATCGCAGCGGCGCTTCGAGGTGAGCGGATCGCGCGGATCGAGGAGGGCAGAGTCGAGCTGGCGCTCGAGATCGAGGTTGAGGGAAAGGCCGCTCTCACCGAGCATTTCGAGGTTGCCGAACAAGAGCGCCGCGGCAGCTGGTACGTGCCAGAGTCAGAGACGCTCAGCCTGGGGCTGATCCACGCCGCCCTTTGGTGCCGATCCGACGCCCGACTTCTGGTCACCCTGGCGGAGGCCGAGCGCGAGAGTCCTCAGTTTCGCGGTGAGCCGCAGGCCGTGGCGGTCTGGGTGCTGGAGCCTCTTTTTGAGGAGTTGTTCTTCCAATCAGGGTGCGGGGGACGAAGTTGCTCGGTGTCAAAGACCCCGACCAGCAAAAGGCCCTCTGGAAAAAGTCAGGGCCGCTATTCGAGGCCCTTGGAATCTCCGCTGCGGCGCTGGACCCGTTCCGGCCACAGAGAGGTTGGTCGCGACATAGCGTGCCTGAGGTGGTGGCGTTGCGCGAGGCGCTGGGTGCAGCCTGGGGCGAGGTGGCAGGCGAAGCCGGAGAGCGCTATCGGATATTTCGCATCGGGCAGCTCGTCGAGCGCTACTACTCGAAAGCGAAGAAGGGACCGCCGCTTCGCAGGGCGGTCCTCACCAAGCCATTGGGCCGCACTCTGACCGCCTACTTTGGCGGTGACTGGCTCGCCTTTCTCGCTTATCTAGGCGAGCGACCGAATCCTGGCGAGGAGATCGTGCAGACCCTGCCGGAGACCAAGCTATTCACCGGGGGAGCCGAGAAGGCTGCGGCACTCGCCGTCGAGCACGGCGTTTCCGAGGAGCAGATGAAGGGGCTCCTCGCTGCCTACTTTCAAAGCGAGGACGGCAGCTCGCCAGTCGAGCAGCGGGTCGCGACGCTGGAGCGCCACTGGCAAGCCTTCGACCGACTTCACGCCGAACTTCGCACTGGCGAAGAGGGGCTTTGGGGGCTGATCCAAGAGCACGACTACGTGATGGCCAATACGTCTTCCGAAGAAGACGGTGACTATCGACCGCGGGCCTGGGAGCGGCTCCTGTCCGCGGACCTGAATGCCGAGATCGAGCGTCTATGGGGGGTGGGGGTGCTGGCGCGATGGCCCGAGGTGCTGGTCACCGAGCCCTCGCCGCATGCGCGGCTTGCCGAATGTTTGGGGCCGGCGCTGCGCTTCTGGCAGGGGGCGGCCCTGACTGCCTGGTTTCTCTGCGTCGGTCCGTATTCTCGGACGAGCCTGGAGGGTCTCGCCGAGTATCACTCCCGCGAGCTCGAGGCGCTCGAGGCGCTGGGAGCACCTGTGGACAGCCGACTCTTCTCGGAGCTGAACGCTGCTGAAGAGCGCGACGGAGTACCCGAGCACGGCGGCGGGATCTCGATAACGATCTCGGTCGGGTTCGGCTCTGAGCGCCAGGGACGCGAGCAACACGTCAGTTTCGAAACCCTGCGCGACATCATCAGCGTCCACCGACGCCGGTGGAGCGAACTCCACCTGGGATCCTATCTACGCTCGGCCTGGGAGCGGGACTTGCGGGAGCTGGGCGATGCCTACTACCGGTCCAGCGCGGAGCGCGGCAAGGATCTGACCGTGAAGCAGTTCGCAAAGCTCGCCGGGGCCTCCGCCAATCGTTGGTTCGGGGGTGACCTGGCCGCTGTTTACAACGTTCTCGGGCTCAAGGCTCCACCGGCGCCGGTTCGGACGGCCCGGCTGGTGCCAGCAGATCCCGATTCATTCGCCACGGCGCTCTATGAAGAGATGCGAGGGATCAGGAGCGCACTGCCACCGAGCTGGAAGGAGGACCCTGAGGAGCGCCGACAGTGGAATGACTTCATGAATCTCGCAAGCCAGTGCGTCAAATACCTACAGATCCAAGAGGCGAGTGGGGCCCCGCCGACCATCGCCCAGTTTGGTCGCCAGCAATTCGGCTACCGGAGCCACGTCCTCTCCGAGGACATTGAGGAGGCGTGGAGCTTCTACGAGGCCGCGATCGCGCGGGTGCTTTCGGCCCCCAGTTCTAGTTAGGCGCCTGGTTCATCGCGGCCGGCCTCAGTTGCGCAGGCGGTGCCCTATGTGATGCCCTACACTTCCTCCATGCGCAAGACCAGCATCTACCTAGATGACAAGCAGGCAGATCGCCTCGCCCGTCTGGCCCGTGCGGAGGGCCGACCCCAAGCGGAGATCGTTCGTGACGCGATCTCCTGCTACCGGCCCGCACCCAAGCGGGATCGGAACTTTGCTCTGGCCGGCAACTTTGAACGCATTGATTCCGATGTTCGCCCGATCTCGGAGATTCCCGAGGACGAGTTGATGCGCGGCTTCGGCGAGTGACGCTCGTCCTCGACGCGGCACCGCTTGTGGCGCTGGCCGACGCCAAGGAGCCTCAGCTCGAGGCACTGCTGAGGATCCGTGACGAGGAGAAAGGTCGGCTGGTCCTGCCGGCACCGGTCGCGGCCGAGGTCGACTACCTGCTCGGCGTCCGTTTTGGCGAAGCGGCCCGCCGCGCCTTCCTCAGCGATCTGGCTGCCCGCCGCTATGACGTCGCGTGCCTGGAGGCCGATGACTACCGTGCGGTTTCCGAGCTCGACGTCCGTTACTCCGATCTCGGCCTCGGACTCGCCGATTGCTCGATTGCGGTTCTCGCGGAGCGCTACGAAACCCGACGTCTGTTCAGTTTCGACGAGCGCCATTTCCGGGCCGTTGTGCCACTTCAGGGCGGGTCATTCGAGTTGCTGCCGGCGGATTCCTAGCCGGACCTGTCGTCGCCGACAGCGTCGCAAGACGTGCCGAATCGCTGTATTCGAACCGGCCATGGCGATTTCGGGCACTTCTGGCCGCGAAGCGACCTCGATTAGCGCTTAGCTCGCCGGTCGCAGTTCGTCGCGTCCCCTCCTCGACCTCGTCCCCAAGCGCATCGTCAGGGTGCCGCGGGTGACGATGCAGATCTCCTCCAGCTTCTCGTGGAAGTTGGCCGCTCCCTGCTCGAAGTCGGAGTAAGGCGGCACCCGGATCAGGGTCACGGCGACCTACTCTGCCTCGAGCGCTTCCGTCAGGCTGCGGAACTCGCCGGGAACCTCGCTGTCGGCGTAGGAGTCCATTGCATATCTCCGCCAATAAGGGGTAGTTGGCTTTTCCGGAGGCGGTGATGGCTGCCGGGGGAGAAGGAAGGCCAGCGTGTGGCCAGACATTGAGCGACCAAAGGGTCGAGGAAAGGAAGCAATGGCTAAGGACGTCAAGGACACCGGGGACGTGATCGGGGCTGCGCTTGGAACGATTGCCCGAGAGGTCAGCCACGGCATCTCCGGCAACGGGCACAGCAAGGTGCCCTTCCGCAACGGAAGCGAGAATGGCTTCTCCGCGGCGCGAGGGCTCGCCGCCGGGGCCGTGCTGGCAACCGCCGCTCCGCTTGCCGGCAAAGCTGTCAAGAAACTTGTGGTGAAACGCGCCGGGTCGGGCGCAGAGAAAGGCTCGGGCCTGGCGGAGAAGGTGACCGAGGGCGCCAAGGACACTGTCGGAAAGGGCGTCAAAGACGCCGTCAGCGACACCGCGGAGAAGGCCGGTGGCGCTCCCGGACTCGTCAAGGAGATCGGGAAGAAAATGCTTCCAGGCGGCGGCGGAGAAAGCGACGGAGAAAGCAAAGGCAAGGGAACGCCGGGCGTCGGCAAGGGTCGGCGGATGCCAATCCAGCAGGCCGTGGATATCGGCGTGCCGCTTTCGACTGCCTACAACCAGTGGACCCAGTTCGAGGAATGGCCCCAGTTCATGCACCGCCTCGACCAGGCCACGCAGGAGGATGACTGCACCGTCTCCTTCAGGACGAAGGTCTGGGGCATGTCGAAGGAGTTCACCGGACAGATCGTCGAGCAGCGACCCGACGAACGAATCCAGTGGAGCGTCAACGAGGGCGTCATCCACACGGGCGTCGTCACCTTCCACGAACTCGCCCCCAACCTCACCCGCATTCAGGTTTCGCTCGACGTCGAGCCAGGCTCGTTGATCGAGAAGGCGGCTCGGGGGATGCGCCACGTAAAGCGCGCCGTGCGTGGTGACCTGGCCCGCTTCAAGGCCTACATCGAGATGCAGGAGGTAGAGACCGGCGCTTGGCGTGGCGTGATCCACGACGGGGAGCTGGTCGAGGAGCATGACGAGAAATACGACAAAGACCGGGAGTACGCGGAGTTCGAGGACATCCACGACAGAGAGCATTCGCACTCGCCGCAGGCGCAGGAGCAGGAGCAGAAAAAACAGAAACAGTCCTCGTCGTCGTCACGGCGCTCGGGCTCCAGCTCCTCTAAAAGCCGGCGCCGAGGGTCCTCCAGCAGCCGCAGCAAAGCGTCGTCGAGTGCGCACAGTTCGAGTGGCCGCTCTCGGTCCACCAAAAAACGCTCGGGCTCGGGCTCGTCCCGCAAACGCAGCACCTCGCGCTCATGAGACGAGGAGGATGAGATGAGCGGCTTCCTGACCCGCGTCGTGGCCGAGCGCGTTGGCGGCAATCGACCCGCGC
This sequence comes from Solirubrobacterales bacterium, assembly GCA_035605775.1. Lineage (GTDB taxonomy): Bacteria > Actinomycetota > Thermoleophilia > Solirubrobacterales > 70-9 > VRUE01. The sequence continues at coordinate 6,021 of DATNGU010000130.1, forward strand.
CACCCCGCGCGATAGGCGCGGCGATGGTAGTGGGCACGGCCGCCGGCGCGATCACCTACCGCCTGCTGCGGCACCAGTCCTCGCGGTCCTAAGGAGCGAAAGTGGCGGTCGACCTCAACCGGATCGCCAAGGCGGCGCTCGAATCCTTCCTACAGGAAGACGAGCAGCCGGCAAGGCGGGAGGAGAGTCGAAACCACCACTTCGGCGGCGTCGGCGCGCTCGCCGTGGGCGTCGGGCTCGCGGTCGCGGCGCGTGCGGCCTACAACCGCGCTCGGCGCATCGACCTGGAGCAGATCGCGGGGGCCGTCGAGGACAAGCTCGGGGGAGGAGTTGGCCGCAATGGCAAAACTTGAGCTGGCGCTGGATTCCCGGTTTGTCTCCATTTGGCGCGGGTACCGCAGCTAGACAGGGATTTTGAACCAAGGTGGGCCTGCTCGGGATTGCGTGATCGGCTCGGCCTTGAAGAAAGAGAGCTGAGCCTAAGGGGGGCGGCCACAAACGAAACGGAGGAGAAGAAAGCCCAATGGCGGAGAAAAAAGACCGGTCACGGTCGAGGAGCACCCCCCAACGCAAACCGCATTCGCGCTCCAGATCCGGACACAGCAACGGAAAATCGTCGTCTTCACGGCGCACGAGCTCAAGGCGCGAGTTCCCCGACTACTCGATCGTCGACCCGCATGAGCTTCCCGACGGCCCGGACGTCCTCCTCGACGTCCCCGTCGTCAAGGTGGACGAGATCGACATCGAGGTCGATGACCTGCGGGCACAGGTGGCGGTCATGGCGGAGGTGCGGGATGTGGTGGAAATCAGCGTCGGCGCCGACGTAAGCCTGGGCAAAGTGGATTTGAAGATCGAGGGCGTTGAGGCCCAGGCTCTGCTGAAAGCGAGACTCGACAATGTCAGCCTAATTCTCGAGCGCGTGCTCACCTCGCTCGATCGCAACCCCGAGCTGCTCGAAAGTATCGGTCAGGCCGTGGAAGAGACCGGCAAAGGCGCCGGCCATCTAGTCGGCGAGTCCGGCGAGGCGGTCGAGGATGTCGGCGAAGGCGCCGAGAGCGCGGTGCAAGACGTTGGCCAAGGCGCCGGCCAGGCGGCAGGTCAGATCGGCGAAGGGGCCGGTCAGGCCGTGGGACAGGTTGGCGAAGGCGCGAACCAAGGCCTTCAGGGCGTTGGCCAAGGAGCCCAGCAGGGCGTTGCGGGAGCCGGTCAGGGCACCCGTCAGGCAACCGGTCAGGGCACCCGTCAGGCAACCGAGGGCCTCGCCCAAGGGCAGGCCGGTGGCGGTCGTCAGGCACAGGGCGGGGAAGGCGGTAAATGATGGCTTCTCAGCAGACCAAATCTTCGCAAGGCCCGAAAACGACGGGAAGGACGAGGACGAGCCAAGACGTCAAGGCCCCTCAGCGCGGCCAGCGCAAAGGCCAGCGCGCCTCGGAAAAATCCGGCAAGTACCGCTTCGCACAGAATGTTGCCGAGGCGGGAACTGCCGCTGAGCGAGAGTACGAGGCGTACGCACTGGCTGGCATCGAGGACCCGCGGGGCGATCCCGACGTCCTCTTGGACGTGCCCGCGCTCAAGGTCGACTCGATCCATCTCGAGCTCGACAACCTCGACGCGCGCGTCGCGCTGAGGGCGCAGGTTCTGAACCTGGTCAAACTCAACGCAGGGATCGACGCGCATCTCGGCAAGCTCCGCATCGACATCAAAGGCGTTGAGGCGCAGGCGCTGCTGAAGGTCCGGCTCGACCGCGTCGCCGCGATCGTCGATCGCACCCTCACCACGGTCGACCGCAATCCAGAGCTCGTGAAGAGCCTGGGGCGGACGATCGAAGATGTAGGTCGAGGTACCGGACACGCCCTCGGCGAGACCGGTGAGGCGGTCGACGACGTTGGTGAGGGCGCAGGCGGAGCCGTTCAGGACGTTGGAGCCGGGGCTGGCCAGGCGGTCGGTGAGCTTGGCGAAGGCGCCAATCAAGCCGTAGGCCAGATCGGCGAAGGCGCGGGCCAGGCCGTCGGCGACGTCGGCCAGGGTGCCGGGCAGGCTGTCGGCGACGTCGGTGAAGGCGCCGGCCAGGCTGCTGGCAATGTCGGCGAGACGGCCGAGGGCTTGGGTCAGGTTGCCGGTCAGGCCGGTCAGGGTGCCGGCGAGGCGGTGAGCGGGGTCGCCGAAGGCGCGGGCGGGGCCGCCGGAGAGGTTGAGCAAACGGCGGCAGGCCTCCTCGGGGGCAACGGAGGTGGCGGAGCCGATGCGAGCGCGGGCGGCATCGCCAAGCTCGCCGCAAAAATGGTCGCACAGGAGCTGAAGTCGGCCGCCACGGAGGAGGCGAAGGAACTTGGCCTCGCCGCGGCCCGCAAGGCCAAGGAGGTCGGCGAGCGACGCAAGGAGCGCAAAGCCGAGGAGGCGAACGCGACCGAGGCGGCGATGCGGACTGCCGAGGAGCTGGACGTGGACCTCGACGAGGTCGATGGCACCGGGCCGGAAGGCCGGATCACGATCCGCGATGTAAGAGAGGCGCAGGAGGCCTAGCTATGGCGCGGAAGGGCGACCCAGATCGCGTCGAGGACGCCGATGTTGAGATCGGTGCAAGCGTTCAGGCGAAGCAACTGCGCTTTCGGCAGAAGCCGAAGACGCACGTCGAGCTTCACGGCGAGGTGCACGAGCCCCAGGGCGAGGGAGAGCTGGAAACGGCCTCCGGCAGCGAGCGCCAGAACCTTCCAGACGAGGTCGAGCCGGGGATTACTTACCGGGACGTCCGCGTTCGTTGGCGGGCTGCGGCCCGACTCAAGGAGCCAGCTTCCTCGGGAGACACCGAGGGGCACAGATCGGAAAGAAGCGATAGCTCAAAGCGAAGGAGTCAAGGATGAAAAGCAAGGCAAGAGATAAGAGTGGCGGCACGCTGGACAAGGCTCGCGGCCGAGCCCGTGAGGCCGCGGGGGCGCTGAAAGGCGACCCCGAGAGCAAGACCAAGGGCCAGGCCCGGCAAGCAAAGGGGGAGGCGCGCAAGAAGAAAGGGCACCTGCGCGACCTGCTCAAGTAATTCGAGGTGGTTCGCCTCCGTGTCGTCGGGGTAATACGAAAGAGAAGTTATGCAACTAGCTGCCGTCGAGATATCGGAGAGCCTGCAGCAGGCGCTAGACGACCTGGTCGGCTTCCTGCCACGCCTGATCGGCTTCCTGGTCATCCTCGTCATCGGCCTGCTCGTGGCGAAGGCGCTACAGAAGCTGGTCGCAGTGGGATTGGAGAAGGTCGGCGCAGATAGAGCGCTTCAGTCGGGAACCAGCGGCGAGTACGTCCAGCGCCTTCTCCCCGATGTCTCGCCCTCAGACGTGATCGGCAGGGTCGTTTTCTGGTTCGTCTTCCTCGGCGCCCTCTCGATCGCGATCAGCTCGCTTGGGCTCGCCGTGCTCAATGATTTCGTGGCCGATGTCTTCAACTACCTGCCAAACGTCATCGCGGCGATCCTCATCCTCGTGCTCGCGGTGCCGATCGCCGGTGGGCTGGCGAAGCTCGCCGATCGCGCTTTCGGCGACACGCCCACCGGCAAGCTGATGACGACGGCCGCCCCGGCGCTGGTCATGGGGATCGCGGTGTTCATGGTCCTCAACCAGCTCAGGATCGCCACCGACATCGTCACGATCACCTACGCCGCCCTGATGGGCGCGGTGGCTCTGGGAGCCGCCCTCGCCTTCGGCCTTGGCGGTCGCGATGTCGCCTCGCGGATGCTTGAGGAGGCTTATCGACGCGGGCAAGCGGAGCGGGCTCGGTCGCCGGGCCAGCCCGAGACGTCCCGTTCTTCTCCCACGCCGGGCGAGGATCGTCCGGGGAGAGCCTAGGACGCGGCCTCGTCCTCGGCCTGATTCAGCAGGCCATGTGGGCGAGGCGGGCGAGGGAAGCGCCCGTTGAAGATCCGTCGCCCGCCTCCCGAGCCGCGGTATTAGGCCCTCGCTCTACATCGAGCCGGTGCCACGCACCGGCTCAGCGCCAAGGACCTCCGCCAACATGGTCTTGACGTTGTCGAGTGCCTGCTGATCGGAGCTAAGGCTTGGCTGGAGGCGCTCAACTACGTCGGCCCGTTCCATCGCGTTGGCGTGGATGATCAGATTCTCGTAGGCGCCGACCTCAAGGTGCTCGGCTTCCAGTGCAATCTGCAGAACGATCGCGTCCACCAGGGGGGGCTCTGCCCTCTTGATCGCGCTCTTGCACTCCTTCTCCAAGGCTTCCATTGCTGGGCAGGGGGAGTCGGCAACCTCCCAGCCGAATAGCAGGAAGATCCCCTCGAGCCGTTCGACATGCGCTCGCGAGTCCTCTAGATGGGCACTTAACAGCTCTTTGACACCGGCGTGGCTTGAGTTCCGAATCCCCAGCTCAAGGATCTCAAGGACAGAGCGCTCCGTCTTCAGCGCAGCTCCGAGCTTGTATTCGTACGACTCTGCGTGGGTTCTGAATCGCTCGAGCACTTGTATCTCCAGCGGTTTCTTTTTGCCTAGTCACGCTACCCCAAGTGCCCGGGTCAATACCACTTGTCGCGAGCGAATCCTCCGAAAACGATCAGCCCGATCAAGGCCACGATCAAGCCCGCCCAAAAGCTCCAGACGAACATCAGAACGATGCCGATGATGACGAGGATTCCGCCAAACGAAATGCCCACGACACTTCTCCTCAACGCGGGTTTGACAGGCGGGGACCATCGGCCCTCACTTGTCCCGAGTACGCATCGACAGCTACCCTCAGCAAAGCTTGAAGAAACCGCTGAAACCGGTCTGCACAATGGGGTGGTTCCCGCCAAACGGGTAGAGAAGAATGGTGTCGGACATGATCACCAGCGGTGTGCGGCTGAAGGACCGCTACCGGCTCGAGCGCACGCTCGGGCGTGGCGGGATGGCTGCCGTCTGGCTCGGGCACGACGAGGTGCTCGACCGGCCGGTGGCGGTGAAGGTGCTTTCCGACACGATCGCCTCTGATGCCGGGTACCTGGCGCGGTTCCGGCGCGAGGCGCTGACGGCGGCAGGACTGTCGCATCCCAATCTAGTTGGGATCTACGACTTCTCCGACGAGGGGGAGCGGCCCTACTTGGTGATGCAGTTCGTGCCGGGGGAGACCCTCGCCTCTCGGCTCGAACGGGGAAAGCGGGTCGACTGTGACCGGTTGGCACGAGAACTGCTCGACGCGCTGTCCCATATTCACGAGGTCGGAATCCTGCACCGCGACATCAAGCCCGCCAACATTATCCTCGAGCCGAACGGGACCGCAAAGCTAATCGACTTCGGAATCGCCCTGCCCCGCGATGCGACCGCACTGACGAGCACGGGCCTGGTACTAGGGACCGAGCGGTACGCGGCGCCGGAGGTGATGGAGGGGCGGCCGGCAACCGACCGATCTGACCTCTACTCCTGTGGTCTCGTACTGCAGGCGTGCGAGGGTCAGGGCTCGCAGGTGCTGGGGACTCTGGTCGCCGCGATGGCCAGCAAAGAGCCGCGCGACCGCCCCTTCTCCGCCAAGCATGCCCTCGAACGACTCGAACAGCCAAACGTCGCCATCGAACAGCCGACGGAGGTCTTGGACCCCTCCTTCAACCGCACCGAGTGGTTGCCGCGGGCCGACGATCGCTCGCCGCCTCCCTTGCCGCCCCCATACGCGCACCCCCGCTCTGGAAACGGTCGCCGGAAGGTCGTTGCGGCGATTCTCGGTTTGCTCGCAGCTTCGACGATCGTCGTCCTAGTTGCTTTGAGCGGAGGCGACGACTCCGCTGGGGGCGGTGGGCAGCAGGCGACGCAGGCGAATGAAGGGAAAGAGCTCGGCTCGGCCGCAGAAGGTGCGGCGGAGTCCAGCCAGCCCCCCGCCTCTGACGAAAGCGACAGCTCCTCAGAATCCGAAGCGAGGAGAGGAACGGGAGATGCTCCGCCCCCGGAGGCGTTTGGGACCGGCCCCGCACGCGGGTCGGCTCTCAACGAACAAGGCTTCGCGATGATTCAAGCAGGCGAATACGAGGCGGCTGTGCCGGTCCTCGAAGAAGCGGTCAGCTCCTTCCCAGAAGGGACCGACGAGATCAACTACGCCTACGCGCTCTTCAATCTCGGCAATGCCCTGCGCCTCAGCGGTCGGCCCGAAGAGGCAATCCCAATCCTCGAACGAAGGCTGGAGATCCCCAACCAGGAAGGAGAGGTGCGTAAGGAGTTGGAAGCGGCCTATGCCGAAGCCGGCGAGCCGCCCTCCTTCAAGGAGGATGACTAAGGCAAACGCCTTCATGGCGGACAACGTCTAAACGGTCACGGCGCTATAAGACCGGCTGGGCCAAGAAAGATGTCGTACGACTCCTTGTAAGTCTCGTCCGACACCGCTGCTATCTTCTTTTGATGGCCTTGCATAGCTCGCCCATCAAAAGTAACGATGTCCGCTTGCCTGAACCGCAGCCCGGAGAGGCGCTCATGGTAGAGCGCTACAGCGCGAAACACGTCAAGGCGGTCATTCTTCACCCTGACGATTTCGCCGAACTGAAGGGCAACTCCGAACTGCTTGACGATCTGGGGGCTGCTCCGGAGCTGAGCGACCTCGGGGTGCGCGCCCACCGGATCGCGGAGTCGCCCGAGGGCGAGCTGGTCGACGACGAGGCGTCGGTCAGGCGCTTGCTCGGTCTTTGAACCTCGCAGCCGGCGAGGTCTACTGGGCGATCGTCCCCTACACGCCCGCAACGCCCTTCAAGATTAGTGTCGCTGATGGCGCGCCAGTGGAGGTGCCTACGGCCTCCCAGATCGTTGACGGTCTCCGCAAGGGCGGCGACGCGGAGTTCGAGTTTGTCGTGCGCGCCAAGGCCAGGCCCGTCCTGCTCCTCTCCGGTCACAGCGATCCTCGCACTGGCGACCTTTTTGCCCTGCGTCTGCTCCGGCTCGAGAAGCTCTCCGATCGAGAGCGGCAGCGAGTCGAAGAGCAGCGCGAGTCGTCGCTCTTCCATCTGTCCCCTGAGCGTTTCCCCGATCTCGGCGAGGCCTCAGCGGCGATGGTGACGGCCCCGATCCGGCTGCACGAGTCGGCGCTTGACACGCGCAAATCGCTTGGGCGGCTTGATCGCAACGAGCTGCGGGCCTTGGTTGAGCGCTTTGTCTCCTACTGGCAGTTCGACCTTCGCCAGCTCTTGATCGCTCAGATCAGGGAGCTGCAGCACCGGCGACGCGCCCGCTGATAGCGAATCAACCAGGCCCCGCGATTTTGGTACTTCTGATCGGAGGTGCTCGGAGTCGCGAAACGATTCAGGCGAGCGTTCGTTCGAGCTTTACCTCGCACATGTCCACGGACGCTCGGGTGCCGGGCGTCTCCGACGGATCCATCGCACTGAACACTTGAGCCCCCGCCTCCATGTCCTCCGCGCTCTCGAAGTACTGAAGGACCACTGCCGTGTCCTGTGAGCCATCGAACAAGATTTTGAGGCCCTTGGCAGGCACGCCGGGGGGTGGCCCGTCGGACTCCTCGATGCGGGCAAGGAGCTCCTGCATCCGCTCGGCAGAAACGTCGGTGAACCTGACGACGCGTACATACATGACGGCATCCTCCTCGGTTTGTCTTGGGATATCGACCATAGTCGGTTTCCTCTGACCTGCGGGCCGATCGAACCGTCTCCCGAAACGCTGCATATCGGGCATATCCGCGCATATTTAGGTCGGACATTCCCGGCCTCGCCAAAAATGTGCTCGGATCAGTGGCGCGCTCGGCTTGAGTCAAGGAGGTCACACCAGCGGTCTAGCCAGGTGTCACGTCCGAAGCTCCGCTCGACCGCTCGCCGCCCGCCGGCGCCGAGTTGGGCGCGGCGCGGGGGATCGGCAGCTAGCTCGGCGATCGCCGCCGCGAGTGCGGCCGGATTCTCCGGCTCGACCACGATGCCGGCGCCCTCCGATTCGATCAAGCGTGCTGACTCGCCTCGTGCCGACAGGACCACTGGCCGGCCAGCCGCCATCGCCTCGAGCATCTTGGTCGGGAGGGCGCCATGGAAGATCGGACGGTCCCTCAGCATCACGACGGCGACGTCGCTGTCTGCGTAGAGGCCTGGAATCCGCTCGCTCGGCACCGTCCCGAGCATGCGCACGTTGGCGGGCCCGCCATCGGCCAGACGGGCTCGCAGCCGCGGACCCTCGGCTCCGTCTCCGGCGATCACCACTTCGATCGCCGGGGCGCCGACTGTACGTTCGAGCTCTTCGGCCGCTTCGAGCAGCGTGTCCAGCCCGGCTGCCATGCCGACCGTGCCGGCGTAAAGCATGCGCATGGGGCGGCCGTTCGCCGCCGCGACGGCCGTTGCCGCCGCTGGCCCGAACCTCTCCAGGTCCACCGCCGGCCGCATCAGGGATACCTTGCCGGCCGACTCGGGACGCTGTTCCAGCGACGCCACGATGCCCTCGGTGGGGCAGGCGATCGCGGTCGCCGCCCGGTAGGCGGCACGCTCCACTGCTCGAGCGGCCCGGATCGCCGCCGGTGAGCGCAGGGCCCCGAGTTCGATCGCCGAGTCCGGCCACAGATCGGCGACGTTCACAACCAACCGAGCACCGCTGATTCGCGCATAGAGAATCGCGGCGCCCGCCAGGAACAGCGGCGGCGTCTCGACGACGACGACGTCTGCCGGACCAGCGGCGCGGGCAGTCGCCAGTGCTGACGCGGCGAACGAGAAATGCCCCGCGAGGCGGCGAGCGAAGCCGCGGTTGGCGGCTGGGTAGACCGCGCTCCTGAGCAGCCTCGCGCTCCGATCGCTTTCCCGGCTGAGGAGGCGGTTTCGGTAGGGATACTGGATTGCGCCGGACGGATAGTGGGGGAAGCAGGTGTGGACCGTGACCTCGGTGCCGCGAGCCGACAACCCTCTCGCTAGCGCCGCAATCCTCGCCTGCGGGGCTCCCACCTCAGGCGGGTAGTACTGCGTCAGGAGGGTGACTCTCACCGGCCGAAGTAAACCGCACTCAGCCGCGAGTGAACCCGCGGCGATGCGCTCCGCCGCGCACGTATCCTTGCGGTTGTGCGGATCGCCATGCTGCTCCACAAGTCGGTCGAGCACGACTCGCGGGTCCGTCGGGCCGCTCGGGAGCTGGCTGAGAGCGGCCATACGGTGACCGTCCTCCACCTGCCGCCGGCGCGCGGCCAGCTCGACGGCCAGCTCGACGGCTTCGCGGTGCGATCGGTGACGCCCCCCGCCTGGGTGCGCAGGCGCCTGCCATCGATCCTCTACCGGCTCGTCTTCTTTGCCACCTTCGTGGTCGCGCTGCGCCGCCTGCGACCGGACGCCATCCACGCACACGACGCCGCGATGCTTGCGCCGGGATGGGCGGGTGCCCGGGTCGCGGGCGCAGTGCTCGTCTACGACTCGCACGAGTACGCCGTTGGGGTTCCCTACAGGGAGCGGGCTTGGGCCGCGCTCGTCTCCACCCTGGAGCGCCTGCTCGTCCCCCGCTGCACCCTCGTGATCACCGTCTCCGAGGGGATCGCCGAACGGCTCCAGGAGCGCTACCGGTTGCCACGCCGGCCCCTCGTCGTGCGCAACCTCCCCGACCCTCGCGCCTACGATGCCGATTTCCAGGCCGTCGACCTGCGGGTTGAGCTCGGCCTCCCCGTCGAGGCGGAGCTGGTGCTGCACCTCGGCGCGGCCGCACTCGACCGCGGCTGCGAGGCGCTGGTCGGGTCGGTGGCCGCGATGCCAGGGGTCCAGCTGCTTTTCCTCGGCGGCGACCGGATCTACGCGGCGCGGCTAAGGAGGCTAGCTGCCGACTTGGGCGCCGCTGAGCGAGTCCACTTTCGCGAGCCGGTGCCGGTCAGCCAGGTCCTCGCCTATGCGTGCCAGGCGAGCGTCGGCGTTTCGCTGCTCGAAGACACCTGCGAGAACCACCGGCTGGCACTACCCAACAAGGTATTCGAGTACCTGGCGGCCGGAACGCCGGTGGTCGCCAGCGACCTCCCCGAGTTGCAGCGCACGCTCGCCGATCGGCCGGAGGCGGTGTTGGTCGACCCGGCCGACGAGGCCGCGATCGCGGCCGCCCTGCGCACCGCTCTCGACGGACCCCGTCCCGCCCTCCCGAGCCCATTCCTCTGGCCGGCGGAGGGGGCGAGGCTGATCGCTGCTTACGCAGAGCTCGCCGCCGGAGGCGATCGGCGTGGGGCCGCGGTGGTGCTCGTCCGCAACGGCGTCTCCCACGACGCACGGATCCTGCGAGAGGCGCGGCTTCTGAGTGCGATGGGATTCGAGACGACTGTCGTCGGGGTTGCCACCAGCGCCCCCGGGGAGCTGGGCTCGGAGCGCCTCGACGGTTTCCGCGTGGCCCGCATCGACCCCGGCGGTGCTTCGCGAAGGGCGCTCGCGCGGCTGCGAGGATCGACTTCCCGACTTCCCGCCGCCGCAGCCGGGACCGGGGTGGCGGTCACGCAGGCGGCAGCGCCGCCGCTCCAACCGCACTCGCCGCGCAGGCGACTGCGACGCCTCCTGACGACGGCCGACTACTACCGACGCGGGATCGGGATGGTGCGGCGGCTGCGGCCGCGGCTGATCCACGCCAACGACTACAACACCGCCTGGATCGGGGCAGCGGGCAAGTTGCTGACCGGTAGCAGGCTCGTCTACGACGCCCACGAGCTCTGGGCCGACCGCAACCTGCGGCCGGAGCCGCGGCCCTGGCTGCTGCTCTGCGAGGCCCTGTTCGTACGCGTCGCCGACGAGGTGATCACGACCAGCCCTGGGTATTCCCAGGTGCTGGCGCGCCGCTATCGGATCCCACCCCCGCGGGTGGTCCGCAACGTCCCCGCCTGGCGCGCCGGCCCGCGCCCCCAACGTGACCCCGGCGCGCCGCCACTTGCCGTCTACTTCGGCGCGGTCACTCGCAATCGCGGCCTCGCTCCGGCGCTGCGGGCGCTGGCCCTGGTCCCGGAGCTGCAGATGCGCTTCGTCGGACCCGAGGCCTGGGGCTACGCGGCCGAGTTGCGGCAGCTAGCCGTCGAGCTCGGCGTCGCCGGGCGCCTCCAGATCCTCGACCCGATCCCCCCGGAGCAGGCGGCGAGCGTCCTCGCCGACGCCGATCTCGGGCTTGCCCTGATCGAGCCGGCCTGCCTCAGCTATCGGATGACCCTGCCCAACAAGCTCTACGAGTATGTCGCCGCCGGTCTGCCGGTTCTCTCCAGCGGGGTCCCAGTGCTGGCCGGCGAGGTGCGCCGCCACGGGGTCGGCCTGATCGCCGACCCGGCCGACCCGGCTGCGCTGGCGGCGGCAATCCGGGCGATGCTCGACTCGGCCGCGCAGGCAAGGTTCCGGGAGGCGGCCGCTCGCCTCGCCACCGAGACCGTCTGGGAGCGGGAGCAGCTGGCCCTCGCCGAGGTCTACCGGCCGGCGGAGCCGGATTCGCACGGGGGCTGAGGGGTGGGACTGGCGGACCAGGTCGCGATCGGCGACTTCTCCCCGCTGCCGGCGTCGGCGAACAACGTCTCGAACTGCAACAGCCTCCCCTTTACGCAGGACGCGCTTGTCACCGACGGCGACCGGCAGTACGCGATCTGGATCAGCGGCGCCGAGCGGGCGCCGCTGATTGCCGAGCGAGCCCTCGCCGATGGTGGGTGGTCGGAGCCGGTCGATCTCCAGAAGCTTCCCGGCAGCCCATTCAACCTGCCGACCAAGCTCGATCCCCACCACAGCTACGCGCTCGGAGTCGATGCGCTGGGTCGCGTCCACGTCGCCGGCAACGTTCATAACGAACCGCTGCGCTACATGAGATCCGAGCCCGGCGATCTGAGCAGGTGGAGCGCCGAGCCGATGATCGGCGAGGAGGAGGCGAGCGTCACCTATCCTGCCTTCGTCCGGCTCCCTGATGGGAGCCTTCTGTTCGTCTTTCGCAACGGACGCGCCGGCCTCGGCGACGTCTACCTGAATCGCCTGCTGCCGGAGGCGGGCAGCTGGGAACGGCTTGGGGTCCTGGTCGACGGCCGCTCAACCGGCGAGAGCCCTTACCTCAACCACATCGCGGTCTCGGCCGCAGGCGCCCTGCACGTTTCCGGCTGCTTCCGCGAACAGGGCGGCGGCGCCGCTGGCAACCGGGATGTCTGGCACATGCTCAGCGACGACGGCGGCACGAGTTGGCGCTCGGTCGCGGGCGAGCCGCTGAAGCTGCCGCTCGGGCACCACTCGGTGCCGATCGCGGTTCCGACCCCGAGCAGCGGCTCGGGACTCGTCAACCAGACCGGGATGGACGTCGATCCGGCCGGGAACCCCCACATCGCCTTCTTCCGCTATGACGAGAGTGGCGCGACTCAGATCGCCCATGCCTGGCACGGCGGGGACCGCTGGCAGACGCGTGACGTCACTGCCCTTACCCACAGAATGGACACCGAGACACCGATCGTCGATGCCTCGGTCGCCCGCCCCGCCGTGGCCTGCATGGCGGATGGCGAGGTCTGGGCGATCTTCCGCGCCGCACACGACGGGTACGGGGGCCGGGCGGCCTGCGTGCGCTGCACCCCGGGCGAGGAGCTTCGGGAAACCACGATCTGCGAGGGGGACCTCGGCACCTGGGAGCCAAGCTTCGACAGCGCTGCCCTGCGACAGCGGGACGAGCTGCACCTGCTGCTGACCGTCGCCCCGCCCTACGACGCCGAGCGCCTCGGGGCCTCGGAGGTCGACTGGGCGGACCAGTCGATCGGGGTCCTCTCGCTCAGTGGCGAGGACCTCAGCCGGGCGCTCGAATCGGACTAGGTGAGGAGCAGGTCGTTTTGCCGGTGGTGAACGTCGGTCTTCAGCACCGCGACCACGTCCTGGTGGTCGGCGAGGCCGCGCTCGACGTAGCCGACGAGCATCAGGTCGGTCCAAGGGGCGAGCCTGTCGGCGATCCAGGCGGCGGTGAAGGCCGAGGTCCCGTAGCCGCTGACGCCGGGGTGGTCGCGGTAGCCGAAACCCTCACGCTCGAAGTCGGCGACTATCGCCTGGGCGCGCTCGTCGTTCGCGGGCCAGCGGTCGACCGCGTTGCGCCCGTGCGAGGAGAAGACGAGCAGCCCACCGGGCGCGAGATGAGCGCGGAAGAGCTCGAGGAAGGCGCGGCAGCCGCCGACGTCGAGGTGGGTCAGCAGCGAGCCGACCCAGATCAGGTCGAACTCGCCGTCGAGCGAGATGCGGCCCGGATCCGGATCGGAGTAGACGGGGACGGCGCCGAACCGCTCGGCGCAGAACTCGACCCCGTCGCGGTCGAGGTCGCAGGCGGTCAGCTCGGCATCCGGGAAGGCGGCTCGCAGGGCCCGCAGCACCCGGCCGTGACCGCAGGCGAAGTCGAGGATGCGGGGCAGCGAGGTGCGGCCACAGACGCTCATCGCGTGGGCGACCTGGGCGACCGCGGAGTGGCTGACGCCCAGGTAGTCAGGGAGATCACCCCGGAACATCTCGTCCCGCGGCGAGATCGTGTGGTCGATGCGGTCGTGGTAGCCGCTGAGGCGATCGGCGAGGGCGCGGCAGGTATGCGCGTAATCGATCGCCGCCGCCACGGCGACGATCTTAGTTAGATGCAGTCGCGCGGCGCCCGACCGCGATCATCTCGTCCAGCCCATTCCGCATGAAGCGCTGCAGCCGCTCGTCCGCCATCCCCGGCCGGGCCCAGTCGTCGAGGCCCCAGCTGAACTGGAGCGAGCCGGCGGCGAAGACGATCCCTCCCGCCGGGGCCCTGTGGCGCACCGCGTCGGCATTCGAACGCTCGTTCTCGTAGTGGAAGAAGACCGTTGCCTCCGGTGGCTCCTGGCCCGCCTGCAGCGCATCCCACTCGTAGCCAACCAACCCCTCCAAGGTGGCGGGATGCTCGAACCCGGTCCCCTCGAGCCATGGGTCGCCGAGGCAGGACTCGCTCAGCTCGTAGTGGCGTGGCGGCTGCCGCGGCGGGGTCATCCCGTCTTGGTACTGGACCCCCCAGAGCAGGCACTCCGGCCGGGGCGGGTCGAGGTCGCGGAAGAGCACGGTCTTGCGGGCGGGGTCGGGCTCCGGGTCGGCATCGTGCCGCCGGTACTCGACCATCGCCCGGCCGGCGTCCTCGAAGCGAGCCTGCCAGTAGGCGCTGTTCGCTCCCATGCAGGCGACGCTGGCGCCGCTGTCACGGACGGCCTCGAAGGCGCCGCGCATCTCGTCGCTCCAGTACTCGTCGTGGCCGGAGGTCACCACCAGCGGATGCCCGAGCAGGCCCCACGGTTCGCGGTGGGTGTCGAGGTCGGTGGTGTAGGCGACGTCGTAGCCCTCGCGCTCGAGGAAGCGGATCAGCTGGATGTCCCAGACGAAGGGCCAGCGGGCGTTGAGGTTGGCATCGTGCCAGCTCGGGAAGGGCCGGTCGAAGCTGACCTTCACGGCCGGCACCTCGTCGCTGCTGTTGGACGGATACAGGCTCTTGCCGCCCCAGTGGTTGTAGGCGTGGGCGGTGGTGAAAGGCATCTGGACGAGGATGTCGGCACGGCGGTCCAGCGGGGCACGGACGACAAAAGGAACGAAGGCAGCCTTGCCCTCGTGCTCGCCGTCGCAGAGCATGAGCTTTGCCACGTACTGGCCGCTGGCCCAATCCCTGCCGACCCGGATCGAGTCGGTCACCGGCCAGCCGCAGGAGGGGATCGCCGGACCGGCCTCGAGGGTGGGCGCCGCCCGCGCCAGGCCCTGCGCGTCGCCCGAGCACGGGTGTTCGGTGATGGTGCGACCACCACTGCCGCCGTACCAGCCGAGGCGGTGGATCGTCACCCGATAGCGAGCGGCCGGGTCGGTACTGACGTGCAGCTCCAGACGCCCGCCCGGCTCGGCGCTCGGCCAGGAAGCGTAGGCCTCGATCGCGTGCGCCGACGCCTTGCGACCGGCCCACCAGAAGTCGTCGCCGGGTAGAGCGTTCTCGGTTACGGAAGGCGACGCGACGGTAGCTGCCGGCTCACCGGCGGGAGCAGAAAACCCCTCTCCGACCGTGCAAATGAGCAGAGTGCCTCTGTACTCCCCCTCCGCGAGTGGCTGCTCGCGAACCGCCCCGAAGCGCGCCCGCAGCTGGTCGAGCAGGTCGGCCCCGAAGATCCACACGTTGCCGAAGTGGTCGGGCGGCTGGGGCTCGGACCGGGGCCGCCGCGGATCAAAGGGAATCTCGAGCAGCGCGGCACCTCCGTCTCGCAGAACCCGCGCGATCTCGTCCAGGGCGCGCTCGTAGTTCTCGATCTCCTCGATCACGTGTTGAGCGATGAAGAGGTCGAACTCGCCGTCGGCGAAGATCGAGAGGTCGTTTAGGTCGGCCTCCTGGTCGACGAAGTCGACCGCACGCGGGTCGTGTGGATTGCCCGTCCGCCACCGGTCGACCGACCGGTACTGCCAGCCCCGCTCGCGGAGGAACTCCCCATAGACCCTCCGGTTCGCCGGGCCGGCCTCCAGGCAGCGGCCGCCCCGCGCCAGCAGCGGCGCGCACTCTCGCGCCACTGCCCGGTGCCGCTCCAGCGCCCCACAGCTTGCGCAGGCGGCACCCCGGCGCCCCAGTGCGTCGTGCCGCTCGCCCGACCCGCAGATCGGACAGGGAGGCTCGGCGGCGGACATCAACCGGTCCGGCCGAGCGGGATTCCGACCTGCTCGGGAAGCACCAGCGAGAGCTTCGTCCCCGGCTCCTGCTTTGGGGCGATGAAGACGATCGCGGATTTCACGGACCGGCCTGCGGGAACCGGTCGAGCGGGATTCGTCCCGCCTTGCTCAACCGCCCAGGAGGCGGAGATAGGGATGCGGCAGGGTAGTTCCCTGGCGTAGGGGTACTGCTCTCCGGACGCGCGCAGGAGCAGCCTGGCATTGAGGTCCTCAGAGGGCTTGAGCACCCCTGGTCCGGAGTTCTCGATCTCGTAGGTAATCGCCACCAGGAATCCACTTTTCGGCTCGAAGGGAGGGCGCTGGTCGAACCGCACCGGGATCGCGCGCGGGAGCGAGATGCCGGTCAGGGTCAGCGTCGCCCGCCTCTGGGCGAGTTCGATCGATGCCGGTTTCCCCTTTGCCACGCGTCGCGGCGGGTCGAGCACGGGGCCCGGCGCCCGCCTCGGCTCACAGGGGTCGCGTGAAGTCTCTTCCTTTGCGACCGTATCGGTGCGGGCGGGGGCGGTCGAGGAGGAGTCGCCGGAAGAGCCGCACCCGCCCAGCATGAGCGCCGCCAGCAGGGCGGCCAGCGGCAGCCATTTCCTGATCGTGTCGTTCATCGGGAAGCGCCGCCACAGCGACGGCCTGATTATGCCAACCGGCCCCACCGTGTTCGGTCGCGAGTCGGCGCTAGACTGCCGCTCCCTTGGTCCGCCCCTTTGACTTCCTCGTCATCGGCGCCAACCGCTGCGGTACCACCAGCCTCTGGCGCGCGCTCGATTCCCACCCGCAGGTCCGGGTCCCCTCCGACAAGGAGCGAGAGTTCTTCAGCGCCGATGAGCGCTACCAGCGCGGCCTCGAGGACTACGTCGAGCGCACCTTTCCGAGCTTACGGGAGGAGGAGACGATGGGGACGGTGACACCGCAGCTGATGGCGCCGAGTCCACACGCTTCGAGGGCGATCGTCGAGAGGATCCGCGGCACCTGTTCCAAGGTCAAGATCATCGCGGTGCTGCGGGATCCGATCGAGCGCGACGTCTCCCAGTTCCGGCGCATGAAGAAGATCAGTCGCGGCCGCGAGGAGAGTTTCGATGAGTTTATCGAGAGAGTGGCGACCAAACGTGGCGGGCTCGGAAAGATTCCCTTGGTCCGCGCCAGCGACTACGGCAGGATCCTGCGCGTCTACTTCAAGGCGTTCAGGCGAAGGCAGATCAAAGTGCTGTTCACCGACGACCTGGACCGGCAGCCCGCCTCCTTCTACCGCGGCGTGTTCGAGTTCATCGGCGTCGATCCCGACCACGACCCGGGAAGCCCGCGGGTCCACGTCGGTGGGACCGGCCAAAGGGTGACGTCGGAGGCGATGGAGGAACTGTTGTCGGAGATGAACCGGCGCGGCCTTTTCCGCGAAGACGAGAACTTGCGCCGGGGCTTTGCCTGGTGGATGCGCCACCTCTGGAATACCGAGACCGACCAGCGGAAAACCGAGATCTCGCCCGACCTGCGCCGTCGCCTGGCCGAACGCTACCTCGCCGACGCCGAGGTGCTCGAAGGCCTGCTGGGGGAACAGCCCCCGTGGCTCGACTCGCTACATGCCGCCGCCGCTTAGGCCATCGGCTCGGCCGGGCTGCCACGCCTCATCCTGTTCGCAAGGCCGGCGGCGTCGTCGAGCAGGTGCAAGTCCAGCGGGTTGACACCTACCGAGCGAAGATGGCCGGCGAGGACGTCGCGTTCGATCGTCGCGCCCTGGCTCAACACGTAGCGGCCGATCTCATGGTCGTAGGGGGTGGCGATTGCGTCCTCTCCCGCCAAGCCCCTCAGCCCCCGCACCATTCTCGCCAGCGCCACCGGCTCGGAAACCCGGAGCCACACAGCAGCCTCCTCTGGTTTGCATCGCTGCACGGCGAGAAGCAGCAGTGCCTGGCGTTCGTGCTCGGGCATCTGCTCGAGGCGGCGGCGAGCCTCCGCCCGGGACCCCCGGCTCGGCAGCAGTGAGCCGAAGATTGCCCGCACCGTCGGAATCTCGGAGGCCGGCACCGCGCCCGCTGCCAGCAGCAGCAGGGGGAACGCGACGAATGCCGCCAGCGAGGCGGCCGCGCGAGCCGGTCCCTCCAGGGGCGAAAGCTGGACCGCCCCGACGCAGAGGACGGCGACGAGGAAGGCGAGACCCAGCCGCCGCCATTCGAAGGGCGTCGGGTTGGCGCTGCGGCGGTCGACGAGGACAAAGCAGACGGCAATGAAGATGCCTGCCGCGAGCTGCGCTATCGCGACGCCGTAGCTCGCGCCCAACGGAATCAACAACGCCGCCACAGCGGTGTAGGGGACAATCCAGACCAGGTGCAGGAACGTGTACCAGTAGCGCCTGTAGGCAGAGCCGGTAGCGCGAAAGACGCCACGGAAGGCGACGTGTGCGGCGCCCGCGGCGGCGACGATTGGGATCAGCGCTGCGGCTTCGCGGTAGGCCGGAGCGGCGATGCGGATCAGCGTGTCGGCGGCGAAGCAGATCGCCACCAGCAGCCCAAGAGTGGTCAGCGCCAGCAGCGTGAACACCGCGGCCGAATACTCTCGCACCCCTTTGTGCTCCTTCGCCGCGAGGCTGATCGGGCTTCTCTCCATGGCCGGCCAAGCGGTGACGAAGCCGTCGGCGAAATAGATCGGGAACTGGGCGATCCGGGTTGCCACCTGGAAGAGGCCGACGCTTGCAGGCGTCGCCAGGATCCCCAGCAAGAGCACGCTGACGTTGGTCTGCAGGGCCACGGCGAAGATGAGCGGCACCCAGGCCCGCCCGGCCCGCCAGATCACCGCGATGTCCTCACGGCGAGGGTCGAACCTAAAGGACCTGCGGGAGACGAAGTACGCGACCCCGGTCGCGAGGAGGGTTCCCACCGCCGTCGCCATCAGCACGCCGTCAATGCCAAGGCCGGCGGCCAGCGCCGCCAGACTGCCGGCGACGACCAGGGCGGGACGGACCCACTGCAGCCACGCCCATCTCACGGCCTGCCGCTCCATCCGCGGCACCTGGTGCATCATCCGCCACAACCCACCCGCCCAGGCAGAGGCGACCATCAGCAGGATCGAGATCCACCAATCGCCACCGAAGACAGCGAGAGCAACCCCCGTCCCGATCGCCGCGACGAGGAGGCAGAGGATGGTGGTGGTGACCGTCACGATCAGCAGCCCCGAGCCCAGCAGCCGCTTCTGCTCCTCGCTGCGAGCCTCGATCTCCGACGCCTGCCCCTCCTCCAGGGTCAGGTCGAAGCCGTCGTCGCCCCCGTCGTCGGCGTCGTCGGAGATTCCATAGACGGCGATCATCGTTCCCTGCACGAAACCGACGCCGCAGAACATGGTGATCACCGAGGCGATCGCGAACAGCAGCGCCATCTGGCCGAATTCCCCTGGGTCCAGGAACCGGGTGGTGATCGCAATGCTGAGAACTCCGAACGGCACCACCGAGACCAGCCCGAGGGCGAAGATGGCGCCGACGCGGGTCATCGTCTGCCCGTAGAGGGCCATCGCCCGGCCCTCGTTCTCGCCCCCGCCG
>DATNGU010000131.1:0-4301 GCA_035605775.1 Solirubrobacterales bacterium
CTTTCCTCCTGGTAGCCCTTCAGCAGGGGAACCCCCGCTGCCGGCGCCACCACCAGGACAGCCGTGACCAGAGTGACCAGAATCGCGCCGATCAGGGCGAAGTGCGTCCAGCGGACGCCCCCCACGAACATCACGGCGAGGGTGATAGCCCCGTACACCAGAGAGGTGCCGAGGTCCGGCTGCAGGAAAACCAGTGCAGCCGGCGCGAGGCCGAGGCAGAGGTAGCGCACAGTGCGCTGCCGTGCCGAGCCCCGCCGGGCGCCATCGATGACAAAGCCGGCAAGCGCGAGTACGAGCAGGAGCTTGCCCAGCTCCGATGGCTGGAAGCTGAAGAAGGGAAGTTCGAAGGCGCGCCGCGAGCCCCGCGCCGCGAAACCGAAGACGAAGACGAGCGCGACGCTAACGCAGAGGAAGGTGTAGATCCCGACCCGCAACTCGCGGAAGCGCGAGTAATCGATGCGGGCCAGCACGTACATGCCGATCAGGCCGAGAACCGCGTAGATGATCTGCCGGTCGACGAAATAGCCCGGATTGCCAGGCACGTCGCCCTGCGTCGCCTGCCCCAAGGTGAAGACGCTGAAGGCGACGAGGGCGAGCGCCGCCAGGCCGAGCCCGGCGTCCATGTACGGCAGGCCGAATCGCTCGGCGATGCTCGGCCTGGCGGTAAAGGCTTCTGGGCGGGCTCGGCGGGCGCGGGTTGCGTACATCGGTCTACTCCACCGCCCCCGCGGTTTCCACCGGGTCGGCGTTTTTGCCGAAGTGCTCGGAGAGGATCTTCAGGGCAGCCGGGGCTGCGGTGTCGGCGCCGAAGCCGCCCTGCTCGAAGGTCACGGCGACGACGATCTCTGGGTCTGGGTAAGGGGCAAGCACGACAT
This sequence comes from Solirubrobacterales bacterium, assembly GCA_035605775.1. Lineage (GTDB taxonomy): Bacteria > Actinomycetota > Thermoleophilia > Solirubrobacterales > 70-9 > VRUE01. The sequence continues at coordinate 876 of DATNGU010000131.1, forward strand.
ACCATGACTGATCGGCGTACGGGGGGCGCTCCGCGGTGCCGGTCTTGCCTGCAACCGGCACTGGAAAACCGCTGAAGACGCCGTAGGACGTTCCGCTGGGTGACTGAGCCGCATCGTGCAACCCGGCGAGGATCGTCTCGCGCCACACGGGCTCGATCTTGATCGAGCGGGCGGGGCGCGGCTCGAATTCCCGCAGCACCCTGCCGCGGGGGTCTTCGACCTGCATCGCGACGTGCGGGCGAGGCACCGTGCCGCCGTTGGCGATCGTCGCGTAGGCAACCGCCATCTGCAGCGGATCGGCCTGTAAGTCGCCCTGGCCGACGGCCAGGTTGACGTTGTCGCCGGCCGACCAGGGCCGTTCGGTCAGTTCTTCGCGGTAGAGCTGGTTGCGCCAGGCCGGCGTCGGCAACAGGCCCGGCTGCTCGCCCGGCAGGTCGATGCCGCTCTCACGCCCGATGCCAAGCCTGTGCGCCCAGTCCTGCAGGGCGAGGCTGCCGTTCATGCGATCGCCGAGCGTGTAATAGAAGACGTCGGAGGAGACTTCAAGCGCCTTCTGCATCGAGAGCGAGCCGTAGGCAGCGCCGCCAGCGTTTTCGAAGTCGATGCCACCGAGGGTGAAGACGCCGTCGTCGTAGATCGGTTCGGTCGTGGTCACGTTGCCGCTAGCCAGCGCGGCGATCGAGGTGATCGGCTTGAAGGTCGAGCCGGTTGGGTAGGCGCCGGCGATCGCGCGGTTGGTCAGTGGCGAGAGGACGGGGTCGCGGTAGAGCTGGTTGACCTGGCTCTGGCTGAGCGGCCGGGTGAAGACCTTGGGGTCGAAGGTCGGGTTGGAGCCCATCGCCAGGATCGCGCCGCTGCGCACGTCCATCGCCACGTAGCCCCCGGCGAGGCCCTGTTCGGAGAGAGCGGCGTCGCCCGCCTCCTGCAAGCCCGAGTCGATCGTCAAGCGCAGGTTGTCGCCGGGAGTTGGTTCGACAACGTCGAGCTGCCCCCCCGGCGTCGGCTGGCCCAGGGCGTCGACCTGGAACCGGGTGGCGCCGTCGCGACCGCGCAGCACCTTGTCGTACTGCGCCTCGACCCCTTCCTTGCCAATCGTGTCGCCTGGCTCGAGGTTGCGGTAGCGGGCCTCCTTCAATTCTTCTTCGTCGACCTCGCCGACGTTGCCGAAGAGATGCGCGGCGAGCGTCCCGTGCGGATAGCGACGGACGAAGACCCGTTGCACCGCCACGCCCGGAAACCGTGCTTGGTTCTCTTCGAGGTAGTAGATGAGGTAGCTGCCGACGTCACGGCGCAAGGTGACCGGGGCACCTGGCCCCAGCTCCGCCCCTTCGTGGATCATGCGGCGCACACGGCGCGGCGAGCTGTGGGTCAGTTCGGCGAGCTGCGTCAGCTCCGCGCGCCGTTCGCGCGCATCGGCCGGCAGTTTGCGCGGGTTGACCTGGAGAGCCAGGCTGGTGCGGTTGGCGACCAGGACATTGCCGTCACGGTCGAGGATCTCGCCGCGCGGCGCGATGACCTGGAATTCGCGCGTGCGGTTGTTCCTGGCCTCGGCGAGGAACTCATCGCCGTTGAGCATCTGCAGAAACCAGAGGCGGAAGAAGAGGACCGCGAAGAGGGCAATCGCGACGCCGCCGAAGATGGCGATGCGCACCGCCAGCTGGTTGCCACCCTGGGAGCCGAGTTCGTCAGAACGTCGGTACATCTCTGCCTAAGCTCCCAGCACGGTCGGTTGGCGACGGGTGACCCTCGACTCCTCGACCAGCGCCGGTCGCAGCACCCGGCGCAGGCCGTAGTAGATCGGCCAGGCGAGGAAGAAGGCGTAGATGCTCTTCAGCAACATGTCACGCACGATCAGGGTGCTGACCGGGGCATCGACACCGAGCATCAGCTGGACCGCGGCGAAGCCCAGCTCGGCAAACAGGGTCAGCACCATGCAGAGCAGCGGCGGCAGCAGCGAGCTGTGGATCTCGAATCGTTCGCGGAAGAGGCCGGCCAGGTAACCGGCGCTGAGCAAGACCAGCGAGGAGCCGCCGAGGGGCGCGATCAACAGGCAATCGACGAGGAAGCCGATCCAGAAGCCGGCGACGGCGCCGGTCATGCTGCCGCCGAGCAGGCCGAGGGCGACGACGACGAGGGGCAGGATGTCGGCACTCGTGTGGAGGAGCTCCACCCGGGAGAAAAACGAGAGCTGCAGCAAGACGGCGATAACCGCAATCGCCGCCAGCCGGGCGAAGATCTTCGGCGTGACGATCATCGCAAAGCCTCGCGCTCCGCTCCCGGCCCGAGGAACCAGATATGCACGCTTGGCCGCTCCGCACTCATTGGCGTGAGCCCCCGGTGAGGACTTGCACTATGTCTAGGTTGGCGAGATCGGCGTAGGGACGCAAGTGCACCTGCTGGCTTGCCTCCTGCTCGACGATCGACGCGCTGGTGACCTCGCCCACCGGCAGACCCGGTGGGAAGAGCGAGGCATAGCCCTGGGCTCGCCAGCCCGAGGTGACCACGGCCTGGCCGCCGTGGACGTCTTTGGTCGAGTCGATGAAGTCGAGAATCAGATCCTCGGGATCGCCAACCTCGGGTCGAATCACACCCTGCACCCCGCCGGGCAGCACCTTCGCCGAAACGGCGCTGGCGTGGTCGGTAATCAAGGTCACCTGCGCCGAGCCGCCCTGAGCAGACGCGATCAAGCCGACCAGCCCGTCGCCGCTGATCACCGGATCGTCGACCCGGACGCCGTCGTCGGAGCCCGCGTCGATCGTCACCGCCGAGTGCCAGACGGTCGGCGAGCGCGCTATCACGCGGCCGGACACCGGCTCGTACGCCGATTCTGCGAGGACCGGGTTCCGGTCCAGCTTGACCAACTTGCGCAACTGGGCGTTCTCCTGCAACGCCTCCTGGCCGGCGACCGCCTGGCGACGCGTCTTCACCAACTCCGCCTTCAGGCGGCTGTTTTCGCCACGCGCGTCGAAGGTCTTGTCGAACCAGCCGACCAGGTCGCGAGCGGGCTTCAAGGCCCGGTCGGCGACGGTCTGCAGTGGGCTGAAGATCGTGCTGACACCCCGTTGCAGACCACCGGAGCTTTGCCCATAGGTGATCGTCAGCAACAGGAAGGAGCCGATGATTAAGAGAGTGAGAACCGCCCTACGGCGGCGTACTTGCTTGCGATACACGACGGAGACCTAAGTTTGGCGTTTGCATGGACGACGGTCTAGTGGACACGCGTCGTTCCCGAGTTCATCTTGCTGGCGCGGTGGATCGCCTCGAACTCCTCGAGTGAGATTCCAGAGCCGACCGCCACACACGTCAACGGCGACTCTGCCAGTTGACACGGCATCTGGCACTCATCGCGGAGGCGCTGTTCGAGTCCTTGCAGGAGTGCGCCGCCACCAGCAAGGGTAATGCCGCGGTCCATTATGTCCCCCGCCA
>DATNGU010000132.1:0-2011 GCA_035605775.1 Solirubrobacterales bacterium
CCGGCAACCGCCTCTCGACCCTGCTCGAAGGCCATCCGGTCGCCGCGCTCTCCGGGCCGAACCTCGCTGCCGAGATCGGCGCGGGCCTTCCCGGTGCGGCAGTGATCGCGAGCGATGACGAGGAGCTCGCCACCTGGCTCCAGCACGAGATCAACTCGCAGATCTTTCGCGTCTACGTGAACTCGGACCTGATCGGCGTGGAGCTGTGCGCCGCGGCCAAGAACGTCATCGCGCTGGCGGCGGGTGGAGTCGACGGGCTCGAGGCCGGCGACAACGCGAAGGCGGCGCTGATCACCCGGGGCCTCGCCGAGATGGCCCGGCTTGCCGCGGCGTGCGGCGCGCGGCCGGAGACCTTCGCCGGTCTGGCGGGGATGGGCGATCTGATCGTGACCTGCTGGAGCCGGCTCGGGCGGAACCGGCGCGCCGGCGAGCTGATCGCGCGCGGTGCAACTCCCGAGGAGGCTGCGGCCGAGATCGGCCAGGTGGTCGAAGGCCTGACGACCGCGCCGGTGCTCCGTGACCTCGCCCACCGCCTCGAGATCGAGCTGCCGATCACAGAGGGGGTGTGCCAGGTACTGACGGGCGTCGATCTGCTGGAGCTAGTCTCTGCGTTGATGGGCCGCCGTCCGAGGGAAGAGTAATGAGGGTCAAAATCGGGGTCATCGCAGTGGCAGCGGCCGCGGTCGTCACGGCGGCCTGCGGAGGTTCCGCCGGCGGTCGCGAGGCAGGCGCGATGGGCGCGGCGGCAGTCGCGCCGGGCAGCGCGGCCGCGTACGTCGCTGTCGACTCGAACCTCGATTCGGCGGCGTGGACGAAGGCGAAAGCACTCCTCGACCGCTTCCCCGGCAAGGACGAGTTCATCGCCCACCTGCGCTCGTCGCTGCAGCAGGAGGGCCTGGACTGGGAGACGGACGTCAAGCCGGCGCTCGGGAGCGAGATCGACCTCGTCTGGCTCGACTTCCAGCAGAACGGCGACGACGTCGTGGGCGTGACGAAGCCCAAGGACGCGGCCAAGTTCGATGCGCTCCTGGCCAAGGGCTCCAACCCGCTGGTGCAGGAGCAGGTCGACGGCTGGACCGTCTTTGCAAAGAGCCAGGCCATTCTCGACGCCTTCGACAAGGCGCGGAACGACAGCGGCTCGCTCGAGGACGACTCGGCCTTCAGCGACCCCTTCGGTGCACTTCCCGCGGAGTCGATCGCGAAGGCGTGGGCGCGCGGCGATCCGGTCCAGGCGGCCTTCGACAAGCGGCTGCAGGCGTCCGGCCTGCCCGCGGGTACGACGAAGAGCCAGTTCGGAACGCTCGAGGCGCTGACCGCGGCGGTGATACCGGCGTCGGACGGGATCCAGGTCAACTCCACCTTCAGCGGCAACCTCGACCTCGGCACCAGCGAGTACACGGCCGAGCTTCCGGCATCGGTGCCGGGCGGCGCGATCGCCTACGTCTCGTTCGACAAGGTCGGCGACCGGATCAACAAGCTGATCGACAAGCTCGGAGGCTCGATCCAGAACTTCGACCAGCAGAGGGCCGCGATCGAGCTGGTCCTCGGCTACACGCTAAAGGACGTCTTCGGGCTCCTGAACGGCGAGGGCGGCGTGGCGATCTACCCGAACGAGGGAGGGCAGCCGGCGGTTCTCTTCGTGGCGAACGTCGACGACGAGTCGAAGGCGAGGAACATTCTCGACCGCTTGGCCACGATTGGTACTGCTATGGGAGAACTGCATATTCAGTCGGTGCAGGTCGGCTCGGTGGAGGCGAAGGAAATCGAGCTCGGCAACGGCACGTCGGCCTACGCCGCGGTCTTCGACGGGAAGCTCGTTGCCACGAACAGCCGCGCCATGCTCGAGAAGCTGCAGGGAAGCGGGCCGAAGCTGTCCGACGACTCGCCGTACAAATCCGCGCTTGCGTCCGCCGCGGTCCCCGACCAGACGACCGGGTTTCTCTACGCCGACGCGAAGGAGACGATCGAGTACGGGCTCGAGTACGAGAAGGCGCACGGCGGCACGATCCCG
>DATNGU010000133.1:0-3668 GCA_035605775.1 Solirubrobacterales bacterium
GACGACGGTGCGCCCCGGCCGCGACTCGCCCATCACGTCGCTCGGCTCGACGGTTCCCGCGGAGCCTTCGACCTGCTCGCCACGTTGCAGAGCGGCAAAGTCGGGGCCTTCCTTGACGCCGAGCCGCTTCGCCGCCGCCAGGTCGAAGCGACCCGGCCGCTCCTCCTCGACCAACGCGTAACCGACGGCGCGCACGCTGTGCTCTACGGGGAAGGCACGCACCTCAGCACCGCCACGAGCGACGGCGTCGCCAGCCTCCAGCTCGACCAGCTCGAGCTTGTATCCGACCCTACCGATTACCCGAGCCAGGCTCTGCAGAAGGTCGCGCAGACCGCGCGGGCCGAAGATGGTCAGAGGGCGCTCACGCTCGGTCAGGTCATACGTCTTCAACAGTCCCGGTAAGCCGAGAAAGTGATCAGCGTGGAAGTGGGTGAAGTAGATCTCGTCGACCTGAACTAGGCCGAGTGAACGCTGCATTTGGCGCTGGGTCCCCTCGCCACAGTCAAACAGCAGCCGTTCGCCGCCCCGCGTGACGAGCACGCTGGCAGTCGAGCGCCGGGCGGAGGGCACCGCGCCACCCGTGCCGAGAAAAGCGACGGAGAGGTCCATGGACCGCGAGCCTACGCGACAGAGCCGCCGAACCCGGCGAAGCTAGACTGGTTCATCTGCGCCCGTAGCTCAGCTGGATAGAGCGCGTGCCTCCGGAGCACGAGGTCACAGGTTCGAATCCTGTCGGGCGCGCTTGGGTCTGGGGTCGTTCGCTGCTCCGTCATGAGCTATTGGCTGTGGCGATCGGATCGAACATGACTATTCGCTCAGCTTAGGGTGAGCGGATCACGGTGACCACACTTAACTCCTTGAGTATTCGGTGTCGGCCTGTATAGGGTCGTGCAGCATGACAACTCAGAATGCCCCGTCGGGCGGTGTGAACTGGGAGCAGTTGGCCCGCGCCGAAACGCCGCAGCTCCGCGTCTCGATCCTCGAGGTGCTGTCAATCGACGGTGGCCGGACCCTCGCTCCGAACGAGCTGGCCTATGAGTTGCAAACGTCACTTACTACTGTGAACCATCACACCACAAGACTTGTAAGGTTAGGAATTCTCCGACTGGCTCATGAACGTCAGGTCAGGGGGACGATGGAGCACTTCTACTGCTCGTCAGAGCACGACGCGCAGGACCTGTTCGATCGCCTCTAGGCGATAGTTTGAGGCCGATGAGCGCTGCGATGGACACGCGCCCCCCACGGGGCGCGCTCGTGGTGATCGCGATCGGCTTGATCGCGACCCTGGCGGCGGTGCTGCTGAGCACCGACGAGGCCGGCGGCAGCTCGGTCGAGATCGAATGGGCGGCGCATGCGCAGTTGCCTGACTCCCCACCGGCGGCGATTCCCGCAGGTGGCTCGATGCGCCTTCGGGACGGCGGCTTGCGCGCAAGCGAAGACAACATCGAAGGCGAACGGATCTTCCGCGTCACCTCGGTCCTGCGCATCGACTCCGGCTCCGCCGTCGGGCAGGCGCGGGTGCGTTGCCGGGTGACCGGCGGCAAGGGCATCGAGCTCGCCCGCACGGTCAACAGTCGCGGCGCCTTTCCTCGCTCAAGCGGCGAATACAACCTGACCAAGCAGGAAGTCCCCGAGAGCGTTGGGGTCAGGCTGCCGATCCAGGGAGCCGAATACGCCTCGCTGGAACTAGGCGACGCCTTCGAAGCCTTCACCGAGCTACCGGGCGTCGTCGTCAGCTGGATGCCCCATCGCACCTACTCACAGGAATGGCAGTGGGGCCTGCCAGAAGGCCAGCTGCGGGAACCGCTCGACCTCGCCTTCGCCTCCTTTTGGCGCACCGCCGGCAAGATCGATGCACGGGTTGTCTGTACGGTCGAGACCGGCGCCGGCAAGGCGACCGTTCACACCGCAGGCGAGCTCAAGGGCTAGGTGCGACAAGCAGCTCAGGACCCTCGATCCCTTTCCCCACCTTGTTCAGCTTCGGGTTCGCCGGGGCGCCCTCCATGCGCGAGGCCGGTAATGGCGCACACATCGCTATCGCGTCCTTGGCGTCGAGGTCGGGTCGTAGCCAGGCCGCCTCGGCCTCTGGGCTCGGCAGGATCGCCGGCATCCGGTCGTGCACCTTGGCAACGACATCGTTTGGAGTAGTAGTGACGATCGTGCAGCTATAGAGCCAACCGTCCTCAAAGCCCCGGTCCTCTTCGTCCTCCCACTCCTTGCGCGTGCAGATCCCGGCGAAGGCGAAGGGTTCGCCGCCATCGACGGTGAACCGCCACGGTTGGCGGGGCTGCTTCGGGTCCTCCGCCACCATCCACTCGTAGAAACCGTCGGCGAGGATCAGACACCGGTGGCGGAACTTTCCAACCAAAGGAGAGTACGCGCGGCTCGAGTTGAGGTTCTCGGCTTTGGCGTTGATCATCCGGTAGCCGACCTTGAGGTCCTTCGCCCAGCGGGGAACCAAGCCCCAGCGCATCAAGCGCGCTTCGCGCTCGCCCTGCGCTGCCTCCTCTGGGTCCGGCGAGGAGCGCACCGTCAGCACCTCCTGGGTCGGCGCGACGTTGAATCGCCCCAACCCCGATTCCGCTTTCTTGACGCGCTCTGCGCTCGGCGGTGGCGCCTCGCCGGAGGAGTTTCGCTCCAGTGACCTTTCGAGCTCTACCTGAAAGCGGTCGGCGATCGTCTTCGTGTCCTTCGCGGTAACCGTGAAGCGCCCGCACATTAGGGTCGCGCCTCCGCATGTTCGCGGTACCAATCGAGGGTGCGGCGAAGGCCGTCCCGAAGTTCGACCTCGGGGCGCCAACCGGTCAACTTGCGCAGCTTTGCGGAGTCGACAAACTGGCGGTCGATCTCGCCATCGGGATTGCCTCCACCTTGGAAGTCCGGCTCGATGTCGACTTCAGCTGCCTCTGTAATCAGCTCGATTACCTCGCGCACGGAGTGCGGGTGCTCACCACCGGCATTGAAAGCCTCTCCCGCGGCTCCATTCTCCAGTGCGGTGGAGATTGCCAGGTAGGCGGAGACGGCGTCGTCGACGTGGAGGAAATCACGCTCGGGACTGCCATCGGAGCGGATCACCGGAGCCCGTCCGTCGAGTACCGCGACAACGGTCTCGGGGATCAAGCGGGAGAAGTTGAGGTCGCCGCCGCCGTAGACGTTGGCGAATCGGGTCACGGCGAGCGGTACGCCGTAGGCATTCGCATAGCTGCGCGCAATCATGTCGGCGGCCGCCTTGCTGACGTCGTAGGGAAAAGCGGCGCGCAACGGGAAGTCCTCGCGGTAAGGCAGTTCAGGGCTGGATCCATACGCCTTGTCGGAAGAGGCGAAGACGACTTGAGCGACACCGTGCGCACGGCATGCCTCAAACACATTCCAGGCGCCGCGCACGTTGACCTCAAGCGTCTCCAGCGGCGATTTACGGGCGACGCCGACAATCGTCTGTGCGGCTAAGTGGAAGACGGAGTCTGAGTCAGCAACCGCGGACGCGACCGCTTCTGCGTCTCGCAGATCAGCCTCAACCAACTCAACCTCGCCACGAATCCCGAGCAAATCAAGGCCGGAGCGTCGCTCGCCACCGACGTCGGCGAGGCGAGGCGCCGGCCGGTCCAGGACCCGCACCGCATCACCGCGCCTGAGCAGCGCATGGGCCAGATGCGAGCCGACGAACCCGT
>DATNGU010000134.1:0-9411 GCA_035605775.1 Solirubrobacterales bacterium
CAGGGGATCCCGACCAAGGTCAGGGACATCAGGGTCTACGTCGACAGAGACAAGTTCATCTTGAACCCGACCAACTGCAACGAATCGAGTGCTAAAGCGACCCTCTTTGGCAACTACCTCGATCTCTTCAGCGCAGCCGACGACGTCCCGGTCGGATTGTCAACTCGCTACCAGGCCGCCAACTGCCTCAACCTCGGCTTCAAGCCGAAACTCTCCCTGAAGCTGAACGGCGGCACGAGGCGAGGCGCTCACCCGGCTCTGAAAGCAACTCTCAACGCAAGGCCTGGAGACGCCAACATCGGCAAAGCCGTCGTCACCCTGCCGAGCTCGGCGTTCCTCGACCAAGCTCACATCAGGACGATCTGCACCAGGGTGCAGTTCAAAGCGAAGGCCTGCCCCCAGGGAGCGATCTACGGCTACGCCAGGGCGACCACGCCATTGCTCGACGAACCGATCGAAGGGCCGGTCTACCTCAGATCCTCCAACCACAAGCTGCCTGACTTGGTGGCCGCTCTGCACGGCCTTGTCGACGTCAACGTGGTCGGGCGGATCGACTCCTACAAGGGAGGGATCCGCTCGAGCTTCGAAACCGTCCCCGATGCGCCGGTGACCAAGTTCATCCTCTCCATGCAGGGCGGCAAAAAGGGACTGGTCGTCAACAGCCGCAACCTCTGCGCCGCCAAGAACAGGGCCATTGCCCAGTTCACCGGGCAGAACGGCGTCCCCTACAACTTCAAGCCGCTGGTCAAGGCCAGTTGCGGGGGGAAGCGGAAGAGGTAGATCTGTAGAAACGGCGCATTCCCTAGAATCAGAATCGTGAGGGGGGTCTCGAAGACGCTGATTGCGGCAATCGCCGCACTGTTGCTCGCCATGGGCCTGGTCGCCTGCGGCGGGGGCGACGACTCGAGCTCGACCGCAACTGACGCGGCCGCGCAGGTACAGGCCGAAGGCAAGCCGAGCGAAGGCGGCTCTTCAGAGGACAACGGGGACAGCGGGGGAGAGTCCGGCTCCTCCAACAACGTCGACGACCAGTCGGGTGACTCGGGCGGCGGCTCAGCCCAGTTCAAGACCAAGGGCGGCGACAACAGCGTCCAGGAATTCGGCGAAGAGGCGGACGCCGACGAACTGGACGCCGCTGCGGAGACCCTGCACGGCTTTCTCGACGCTCGCGCCGCGGGCGACTGGGAGGCCGCCTGCAGCTACATATCCAAGAGCGTGACCGAATCGTTCGAAAAACTTGCCGCGCAGGCCGAGAAGATTGAGGACTTGACCTGCGACGGGCTGCTCGAAAACCTGACGAATCCTGTTGCCATGCAGGCGCTCCAGGACGAAGCGGAAAAGGCCAACGTCGGCTCGTTGCGGATCGAAGACGAAAGCGCCTTCATCATCTACACCGGTGTCGACGGGACGGTGCTCGCGATGCCGATGGCCAACGAAGACGGCACCTGGAAGGTCGCCGCCCTCGCTGGCACGCCGCTCTCGTAGCTTTCTCGGCATGCTTGCGGACCTTGAGCCGCGGGACCGTCCTCGTCGTGCCCCCGCGAAGTTGCACGGGCGGTTACGCGATCTTCCTGGCTGCGCGCCCTAGAGCCGACGCCCGGACTTGAACCGGGGACCCCTTCATTACGAATGAAGTGCTCTACCAACTGAGCTACGCCGGCGCGCGCGCTCCATTCTAGGTGTCGCGGTTCCGTCGCGCCGAGCTTTCAGCGACGGCTTGGCGGAGACGAGTGCGAAGGCTCAAGTGGCTACTTGCGCGCTTTCTTGGTTTCGCCCTGGCCTCGGGGGACCGAGGTGGGTAGGTGGCCACAGACCGGACAGTCCGGCTCGGGGATGACTGGCTCCCGTTCGACCTCCATCGTGCGCAGGTCATAGATGTGGCCGACGCCCTGGGTTGAGGGCTCGGCAAGCCCGGTCAAGTAATGCATGCTGTCGAGCCCGACCTGGCCGCCGATCAGCCCGCACGCAGGCCCCAGGGTCGCTGCCGGCGTCGGTTTGGCCCGGCGCTGATCGATCGCGACGTCGAACATCGGGTAGTTGCGGCGGTAGGCCGCAACCTGGCAGGCGAAGCAGCCGGTGACCCCGGGCACGTAGAACGGACCGACCCGGGCGATCGGCGGGAAATGACTCATCGTCACGTAGGGGATCTCCGCTGCGAAACAGGCCTCGTTAACCCATTGCTCGATTTCGTGGGCGGGCCAGTCGGCTGCGTCGATTACCAGGTCGTAGCCCCCAATCACAGCGGCCACCGAATCGACACCGTCTACTCGCTCGGGGATCGTCTCCAACCGCATCCGCGAGTTGAAATCGCCAAGTCGCTCCGCCGCGGCCTCGACCTTGAGCCTGCCGATGTCGGACTCGGTATAGAGGACTTGCCGGTTCAGGTTGCTCTCCTCGACCCGGTCGCCGTCGATTAGCAGCATCTCTCCGACCCCACAGCAGGCCAGTGAGAGGGCGGACCAGCCGCCGAGTCCGCCCACCCCGAGCACGACAATGCGAGCACTCTCGAGCCGAGCCTGGCACTGCGACGGCGTCGGCCCGGTCGTGATGTCGGCGAAGTAGCGGATCTGGCGATCGAAGCGCTCCGTGGTCGCCTCTGGGATCAGGTCGTCGTCGGCTGCGTCCTCGACCAGACCCAGCTCCTCCAGCTGGGCGAGGAGATCGCTGACGGCATCGTCGCCAAAGCGCTCCTCCAGTTCCTGCCGCTCGTAGCTCCCGTCCAGGGCCTCGAGCAATTGCCGTCCCTCCGCGTCGGGATCCTCGATATGGATGTCGGTGCCCGCGCTTGGCCGGAGCAGGTAGAGGTCCCCGTTTGGAGCTTCGATCTGCTCGGTAGTTCGCTTGATCCTTGGTCTCGTCATTGTGGTAGTCGCCTCCCGTTGAAGTCACACTTGAGACCACTTGATTGCTTTAATGAGTTTCAGGAATAGACCGGAGCTGGGAATTTTGGCGGCGAGCCAGGGCAACGTCGCCGGGTACATCCCAGGCGCCCAGTCGAGTCCGCCAACGGCACTAGGGTGATGTGACCGGTGGAAAAGCGCATAGCAACCGAACGGAGAACCGCCATGGCCACCTTGCGGGGGAAACAGCTCAAACAGGTCATCGACCCGACACTGGCCAAAGCCTTCACGCACCCGCTTCGTGGCCACGTGTGGGTGACACTGTTCGAAAGAGGCACGGCAAGCCCGAAGGAAATCGCCGACGAACTCGAACTCGACGTCTCCGAAGTCAGCTACCACTTCCGGGGGCTGAAGAAACGAAAGCTGATCAAGCTGGTTCGCACGGAGAGCCGTCGTGGCTTCGCCGAGCACTTCTACGAGCCCATCTCACCGGCTCTTTTCTTCGACGACTCCGACTGGATGCAGATCCCGGCGGGAATCCGTTCCACCCTCAGCGGCGAAATGCTTCGCCAGATCATCGAGGAGTTGGTTGGGGCGCTCGAGGCGGGATCCTTCGATGCTCGTAGCCGCCACCTGAGCCAAACCTGGGTTTTGGCTGACGAGGAAGGCTGGAGCGAACTGATGCAAGTAGCCGAGGAGGCACTTGAGCAAGTGCTGACGATCCAGAAACGGTGCGCGGAGCGCTGTAGAAAGGCATCCGAGCCGGGGATCCCAGTGTCCTTCCTCGTGGCGTCGTTCGAGACGGCTGGCAGCATCTCTCAGCGCCAGCCGGCTCCCGGCCAGGAATAGCGGTTATCCGCTCAGTTCCCGTGCACGGGCGAACGCCCGGTCGAGCATCGGCTCGGTTAGCCGGCCGGTGAAGGTGTTCTGCTGGCTGGGGTGGTAGCAGCCGAGCAACTTCCAGTCGCCGATGGTCGTTTCGGCGCCGTGGCCGAACCGTGGCTTCGGGCGCGGGGTTTCGTGACCGAGTGCCTGCAGGGCCCGCAGCGTTCCGTCCCAGGCGAAGCCGCCAAGTGCGACAACCATCCGGCAGCGCCCCAGTAGGTCAAGCTCCCGCGCCAAATAGGGCAGACAGTGATCGCGCTCGGCTGGACTCGGTCGGTTGGCGGGCGGCGCGCAACGGACGACGGCGGTGACGTATGCACCGCGTAGGCGCAGCCCGTCGTCACTTCGGACCGACTCGGACTGGTTCGCGTAGCCGGCTCGATATAGAGCGGCATAGAGCCAATCGCCCGAGCGGTCGCCGGTAAACATGCGCCCGGTGCGGTTGGCGCCGTGCGCCGCAGGGGCCAAGCCGACGATCGCGAGTCTGGCTTCGGGGTCGCCGAAGCCGGCCACCGGGTGTGCCCAGTAGTCCTCGCCACGGAAGCGACGGGGCGGTTCCGCGGCGCTTGCCTCGCGCCACTCGACAAGGCGGGGGCAGCGACGGCAGGCGTGCACGTCGGCAGCCACCTTGTCCAGCGGTGCTTGCCCTACCGAACTTCGCTTCTGCGGCGTGGCGCTCATCGGACGAACACAATCACGCGGAGCCCCAAATATGAAGGGCTTGGGGCTCCGCGTGGAGGGAAGAGCCTCTGCCTTGCCCTAGCCGATCTTATGAATCGAAACCATCGGGACGACTGCCTCGGACGAGCCGATCTTCATCTACTTCACCCCCTCCTCGAGCCTCGTACTTCTGAAAATCTCCCTACGCTAAGAGCGCATTGCTGCGACCACTGATTACTGGAGAAAGTTCCACTATTTCGCGGGGAGGAAGCAAATCGCTGCATTCGCCTTGAAAATCCGCCATTCGGACCAATACCATGGAGTGCTTAAGCCACCCTGCAACGATCCGGAGGAGCCACTTTGGCTGCAAAGACCAAAACCAAGAGCAATAAAAGAGGGAAAGGAAGGGCCAAAAGCAAAAGAGGCGTGAACCAGGCCCTGGTCAAATCCCTCGCCCACGAACTGCGCGCTGAGATCCTGGCGATACTCAACGAACGGATGGCAAGCCCCAACGAACTGGCCAAGGAGCTGGACGAAGGGCTAAGCCAGGTCAGCTATCACGTCAAAGTCCTCAAGGACTACGAAGTCATCCGCCTGGTCAAAACCGAGCCGCGCCGCGGTGCGGTCGAGCACTACTACCGCGCCACCTCGCGTGCTTTCCTCACCGATCGGGATTGGCACGAGTTGCCGGAATCCGTTCGCGTTGGGATGAGTGCCGACCTGTTCCAGATGATCGTCGACGACGTCATCGCGTCGCTCGAGGGCGAGGTCTTCGACGTCCGGGAGGACCGGCACATGAGCTGGACGCCGATGATGGTCGACGAGCAAGGCTGGGGAGAAATCAACGGCATCCTCGACGGTGCGCTGAAACAGGTGATCAAGACTCAGGAAACGAGTGTCAAACGTCTGGCGAAGTCGGGAGAGGAGGGCTTCAATGCCTCGGTCTCGATGATTGGCTACGAGGTGCCTGCCGAGTCCGCCAAGGAACTTCCGAAGAAGAAATCGAAGAAGGGTCAGTCCAAGGCAAACGTTGCGGCGAAAACGGCCAAGGCCAAAGTCAAAGCTAAAGCTAAAAGGAAGTAACTGGCTAGTCCGGCGTTCCAGTTCTCCGAGCCCATAGGCTTCACGCTCTGTGGGCCCTGATTCGTCAGCAGGTGGCTACGACAGGCGGCGCGGCATTAGCCGCGCCGCCTGCGTCTTGTCACTCGTGATCACGGCGGCCCTTGTCATGCTCAGTGGCTGCGGCAAGAGTGGACGCGGCGCAGAGACCGACCCCGAAAAGGGCCACGACGTCGAGATCCTCAACGCCGCCCTGTCGGGTGAGCTAACGACGCTCGACGCCTACACGCAGGGCAGGCTGCTGCTGAGGGGGTCACAGCGCGCCGTCGGACGCTTGCTGCGCGCACAGGAGCAGGAGTACGTCGACGCCCTAACCAAGGCTATCCGCGGCCTGGGTGGGGAAACGGAAGCCGAGGCGGAAGAGCTCGACTTCTCCCCGCTGAAGACGCAGGCAGACTTCCTAGCCCTCGCCTACGAACTCGAGAGTTCCGCGCTCGCCTCTTATGTCGACGCTGCGCCTGGCCTCTTTACCGCCGCGCCGCGCACACTCGACGTCTCGCTCGCCGCCGGCCACGCCCAGCACCTGGTTTTGTTGCGACAGGCGCTGGGCGCCAGCCCGGCAGCCTCGGCACCAGAGGCCTTCGACGGCGGCGAAGTTGCCCCTCCGGGCGGTAAGGGATGATCCCCGGGTGACCGGCCCTCTCTATGCCATAGGCGGCTTCTGCTCACGCCACCACTGGCCGACGATCGCCGTCTGGCTGGTCCTTGCCGTCGCCCTGGTGATCGCCGGCCAGGCCGGCGACAGCAAGACCAACGACAACCTCACCCTGCCCGGCACCGGCTCGACCGCCGCCACCGAACTGCTCGAAGACAACTTGCCCGAGCAGGCTTACGGCAGCAATCCATTGGTGTTCCAGGCAAAGGCCGGCGGCGACCTGACCGAACCCAGGTACGCCACCGCGATCGACGAATCGGTGAAGCGTCTGAACGCGCTGCATGACGTCAACTCGGCCGTCAACCCGCTCACCCCCGCGGGCGCAGCCTTCCTAAGCAAGGATCGTTCGGTTGCCTACTCTCCGGTCGTGCTCGGCGTCGGCCCGAGCGAACTCACCGAAAGCCAGGCACAGGCTCTCCTCGACGCCGGCAATCCGGCCGAGGCCGCCGGTCTCAAGGTCTCGATAGGGGCTTACGTGGGCCAGGCGCTCTCGAAGCCCGATACTGGTGCGAGCGACGCGATCGGGATTGCCGCGGCGATCGTCATCCTGCTCTTCGCCTTCGGCACCGCGACCGCGATGGTGCTGCCGATCTTCTCGGCGGTGATCGGATTGGCTTGTGCGCTCTCGATCATCCGCATGCTGGAGCACGTGGTCCAGGTGCCGAGCGTCGCCTCTACGTTGGCGACGATGATCGGCCTCGGCGTCGGCATCGACTACGCCCTCTTCATCGTCACCCGCCACAAACTGCAGCTGGGTGGTGGGATGGAGCTGCGCGAGTCGATCGCCCGCGCGACCGCGACCGCGGGCGGCGCTGTCGTCTTCGCCGGCTTCACCGTCGTGATCGCGCTCTGCTCGCTCGCCTTTGCCGGCATCCCGCTGGTCAGCACGCTCGGTTTTACCGCTGCGATCGCGGTGGTGGTAGCGGTGGCCGCCGCGGCCACCCTGCTGCCGGCCATGTTGGGCGCGCTCGGTCCGCGGATCAACTCGCTGCGGGTGCAGTTGGGCAAGTCCAACTCTGAGGACGCCAAGCCGCATGGCTGGACGCGCTGGGCGCGGGGCGTTGCCGACCGTCCCTGGCGCTCTGCGATCGCCGCCCTCGCTGTGCTGGTCGTCCTCGCCCTGCCGATCTTCCAGCTCGAGCTCGGCCAGAACGACGTCAGCGCCCTGCCAAAGTCGACGACCGCACGCCAGGCCTACGACTCGCTCACCAACGGATTCGGGCCCGGCGTCAACGGGCCGTTGTTGATCGCGTCCGAATTCGACAGCCCCGCCGAAGCGAAGCAGGTGCTGCCAGCGCTCGAGAAGCGGGTCGACGGGGCCGCCGACGTCGCCCAGGTCTCCGAACCGACCCTCGACAAAACCGGCACGGTCGCGGTCTTCACCGTCATCTCCAAATCGGCGCCCTGGGCGGACGAGACCGTCGACCTCGTGGAAGGCCTGCGCGAGACGACGATCCCGCAGGCGCTGCAGGGAACCGGCGCCGCCGCTTACGTGGGTGGTCAGACCGCCGGCTACATCGACCTCGCCACCCAGATCGGCGACAAACTGCCGTTGATGATCGCGATCGTCGTCGGCCTCAGCTTCATCGTCCTGCTGCTCGCCTTCCGTTCGCTGCTGATTCCGGTCAAGGCGGCGGCGATGAACTTGATCTCGGTCGCCGCCGCATACGGAGTTGTGACCGCGGTCTTCCAGCTCGGCTGGGGGTCGTCCCTGATCGGCCTCGACCACTCGATCCCGATCGTCAGCTTTGTGCCGCTGCTGATGTTCGCGATCCTCTTTGGGCTCTCTATGGACTACGAGGTTTTCCTGCTGACCCAGATGCAGGAGCACTACAAGGCGCATGGCGACGCGAAGCGCGCCGTGATCGAAGGGCTGGCAAACACTGGCCGCGTGATCACCTCGGCGGCGGCGATCATGGTCTGTGTGTTCACTAGCTTCGTGCTCAACGGCAACCCCTTGGTGAAGGAGTTCGGGGTCGGGCTGGCGGTGGCGATCGCGATCGACGCGACCCTTGTCCGCTGCCTGTTGGTGCCGGCGGTGATGGTTTTGGCCGGCCGCCGCATGTGGTGGCTGCCGCGCTGGCTCGACCGCATCGTTCCCCACGTCAGCGTCGAGGGCGACGACTACTTCGCCAAGCGCGACGCCGCCCACGCCGCGGAGAGGGCGAGCTGAGCGGTGTTCCCGCTCAATCTGCCCAATGCGCTCACCCTCCTCCGCATCCTCGCCGTGCCCGTCGTCGTGGTCGCCCTGCTCGGCGAGACCCCAAACGGCGACGCTCTGGCCGCCGGCGTCTTCGCCTTGGCGGCGCTGACCGACGGCCTCGACGGCTACTTCGCCCGCTCGCGCGACGCGGTCACCACCTTCGGCAAACTGATGGACCCGCTGGCCGACAAGCTTCTGATCACCGCGGCGCTCGTCTCACTTGTCTCGCTGCACCGTCTCCAGGCCTGGGTGGCGATGGTGATCATCGCGCGTGAGATCGCCGTGACCGGACTGCGTGCGATCGCCGCCGAGCGAGGCGTCGTGATTGCCGCCAGCTGGATGGGAAAGCTTAAGACCGTCCTGCAGATCGCCGCCGTCTTCGCACTGATCGCCGCCAACCCGGCTCCGCTTTGGGTCGACGTGCTCGTCTATCTCGCCGTCGCCGCGACCGTGATCAGCGGCGCCGACTACTTCTTCGGCCTGCGCCGCCGGCTCGAGCAGGAGCGGGAGGCACGGGCCAGCGCACGAGACCCTCTAGGTCGCCGGGGCCTCTAGCCACTCGCGCGTAGTCGTGTGGCGACGCTCATGCTCGCCGCTCTGCAGCTCGGCCCGCAGGTCGTCGAGCTTGCCGTAGCGCTCCGCGACCACGTTGTGACGATGGATCGTCTCCAGGTTCTCCTGACGCGCCATCACGAAGGCCTCGCCCGGTAGGTCGGGGTAGTCCTCGATCACGCACCGCACCATCTCCCGCACGCAGTCCTCGACGAAGCGCGGTTGAGAGTGCGCCTTGGCGACTACCGCGAGCTCATCTGGTCGCTTCATCAGCTCGTAGATCTCTGAGCTCATCGATTGCTCGACAATCCGCAGCAGCTCGGGCGCATCGACCCAGGCCGGGCCGCCCTCGGGGCAGCCGATGTGGAGGGTGCCAATTCCCCGTTGGTTGTGGGTGGCGACCGGTACCACCTCAATCACGGACGCAATCTGGTCGCTATCGAAGCCGCGCTCGGTAAGCCGTTCGCGGGCGAGGCCGCTGACCATCTCCTGCGCGC
>DATNGU010000135.1:0-4337 GCA_035605775.1 Solirubrobacterales bacterium
AAGTTCTGGCTCCGCATGGGGGGCCTCGAACGTCGGCATCGCCCCGGCTGGCGTGGAGAAGGCCAACACCGGCCACTTCCACGTCATCCTCGACGCCGACCCGCCGCCGATGGACGAGCCGATCCCGAACAACAAGAACTACCTCCACTTCGGCGGCGGCCAGACCGAGGCGCGGCTCGAGCTGCCGCCCGGCAGGCACACGCTGCAGCTCTTGATGGGCGACGGCAAGCACGTGCCCCAGGACCCGCCGCTGTTGTCGCAGAAGATCGCCGTCACCGTCCCCTGATACCAGCGGCCCTAGTTGCTGACCGCTCTGGCCCACTCGCGGCGAGTGATCGAGGCGAGCCGGTCGGGCGCCGCCGCGAGCCAGTTCCACGCCTCGCAGCAGGTCGCGACGATCGCGTCGTAGTCCGGCCAGACGCGCAGGCCGAGCTTGTTCTGGCGCAGGTACTCCCACACGTTCTCGACCGGGTTCAACTCGGGGCTGTAGCGCGGCAGCGGTAGCAGGGTGAGGTTCTCGGGGACGGCGAGGTCGCCGGCCGCGTGCCAGCCCGCCCCGTCGAGCACGACCACGGCGTGCGCGCCGGGGGCGACGTGGTGGCCGATCTCCGCCAGGTGCAGGCCGGTGGCCTCGGTGTCGGCGTAGGGCAGGACCAGGGCGGCGCCGACGGCCCGCTCGGGGCAGACCGCGCCGAACAGGTAGGCCCAGGCGTGGCGCCGGTCCCGGGGCGCCCTGGGGCGGGTGCCGCGCCGCGCCCAGACCCGGGTCAGGGTGCCCTGCTGGCCGACGCGGGCCTCGTCCTTACATGAGGGGTCGGTCGTCAAGCGGGCTGGCGCATCGTTCACCTCCTGTCAGCCAGATGGGGATTCGAAGCTCGGGTCCGGGGCCGTCCCGCGTCGCAGCCACGGCTGCGTCACCTTACATGCGGTCGGGCCCGGTCCCCGGTCCCGCACCAGAATGCCTCTTGCACGAGGCGTGGCCCCGGCGAGGCGCGACCCACCTGGAACGCGGCGGCGGACTGCCGCCCTCGACGAAGACGGTCGCGCTCCCCGCGCCGCCGCCGGCGGGCGTCCCCGCGGCGGCGGTCTCGTGTGCTACGCCGCGACCTCGACACCCTCGGGCACGAGGCCGGTCTCGACGTAGCGCCACAAGGCGACCAAAAGCTTCCGCGCCATCGCCACGATCGCGATCCGCCGCGTGCGGCCCCGCAAGGCCCCGACCCGGTCGCGGAACCACCGCGCCGGCGCGCTGTCGGGCTGGTAGCGCAGCCACAGCCAGGCGAGCTGGATCAGGGTGGTCCGCGCCCTGGCGTTGCCGGCGCGGCTGATCCGCCGGTCGCGGTCGGCCTCGCCGCTCTGGTGCGGCACCGGCGCGAGGCCGACGTAGCCGGCGAGCTGCCGGCGGTTGTCGAAGGCGCGGTAGAACACCTCGCGCGTGAGCACGGCGGCGAAGTTCGCGCCCACGCCCCGGAGGCGGCACAGGGCGGCGATCTTGCGGCCGGCCGCGTCCCGCGGCCCGGCGGCGAGCGCCGCGTCGCGCTCGGCCTCGACCTCCCGGATCAGCCCCAGCGTCAGCACCAGCCGCCGCCGCAGGCGGTCCAGCTCGGCCCGGAGGTGGGGCGGCAGCGGACGCCCGTCGCCGGTGCGCAGGGCGGCGAGGTCGCGCTCCCAGCTCCGCAGGGACGGCCTCTCCCGCACGCCCTGGGTCGCCAGCAGGGCCGCGATCCGGTTCTCGAGGCGGACCCGCTCCCGCACCAGCTCCTCCCGCTCGCGGTGCGGGCGCTTGGCGTCCTCCTCCTCCGGCGTCGGCACCCGCACCATGCTGCACGCCTGCCGGTCGCCGCCGAGGTAGGCCGCCAGCACCCGCAGCATGCCCAAGGCGTCGAGCCGGTCGGTCTTGGCCCGGCGCGCGCGGCGGTTGACCAGGATGCTGGTCGGCTCGAGCACGTAGGCGGCGATGCCCTCCGCCGTCAGCAGGCGGTGCAGCCAGAACCCGTCCCGCCCCGCCTCGAAGCAGCAGGCCACCCGGACCGGCGTGCCGAGCCTGGCGGCCGCCCGCGCCCGCAGCGCCGCCGCGAGCGCGAGCAGCGCCGCCGTGTCGCCGCCCTCGATCCGGTGCAGGCTCGGCTTCTCCACGCCCGGCAGGCGGGCGGCGACCAGCCAGGCCGAGCGGCTGAGCTCGATCGCGAGGTGGATGGTGGGGTACTGGACGTCGGTCTGGGCCACGGGTGGCTCCCTTGCGTGGGGTGGACACCCGTCACAGTCGGTGATGCCCACCCTCATAGCATCTGGAACCAGATCTCGACCGGCTTGCCGCGGGCGCGCTCGGGAAGCGCCTCGCGGACCAGCTCGGCGAAGCTTTTTTGAACGCCGCCTGCGCCGCCCCGTCCGCCTTCGGGTGCTCGGGACGCACCGACAGGCGGGCGAAGCCGAGCCGGCGCAGCACCTTGCCGACCGAGCGCTCGTGCAGGCGGACGGCGAAGCGCGTCTCGATCAGCGCCTTCAGGTCCACCCGGCGCCAGCGCACCACGCCGTCCCGGTCGGGGTCCGGCCCCCGCTCCACGGCGGTCACCAGCTCGGCCTCCTGCTCGGGCGAGAGCCGCGGCCTCGGCCCGGGCCGGCGCCGGTCGTGGAGGCCCGGGAGGCCCTCCTCGTTGTAGCGGTGGACCCAGTCGCGCAGGGTCTGCCGGTCCATGCCGGCCGCCCGCGCCGCCTCCGCCCGCGAGACCCCCTCCAGCACCAGCGCCAGGGCGAGCATCCGCCGCGCCGCCCGCGCGTCCCGGCACCGGCCCGCCTCCCGTCGCAGCTCGGCCGCGCCCGGCTCCCGCCGCGTGACTGCCACCGTCATGGCCCCCTCCGCTGATCGGCTACACCGCCGATCAACGCCCGCGGGCCGCGCATGGCGCCACGGGCCTAACGGTCACAAGCCGAGGCCGTTGGTATGATACGGTTTCCGGCTGATGTGTTCGATGACGGTTCCTGCGGGGTGACGCAGCCGGTAGGCTGGGCCTTGGCTCGCGGGAGGCGGACACGTGGCGGAGGTGATGGGACACCTGAGCGTGGCGGAGCTGGGGGAGCGGTTCCGCGTCGCGGCGGACACCCGCTCGGCCCGGCATGTCCAAGCGATCTGGCTGCTGGCGAAGGGTCACGAGGTGGCCGAGGTGGCCGCGACGACCGCGTTCGGGGTGCGGTGGGTCGAGAAGCTGCTGGCGCGGTACAACGCCGGGGGTCCGGACGCGCTCGGCGACCTGCGACGGCGCAACGGGACGAGACCGACGATCCTGAAGCCGGAGCTGCTCGACAGGCTGCGGCTCCGGCTGGCGGGGCCGCCGGCGGACGGCGGGCTGTGGACCAGTCGCAAGGTCGCGGCGTGGATGGCTGAGGAGCTGGGGCTCGCCTCGGTGGCGGTCCAGCGCGGCTGGGAGGCGCTGCGGGCGCTCGGCTGGTCGGTCCAGGTGCCGCGACCGGAGCATCCGGCGCGGGCCACGGCGGAAGAGCAGGAGGCATTTAAAAAAAGCTCGCCACCGTCCTCGCCGAAGAGGCGGAGCAGCATCCGGGCAAGATCGTCGAAGTCTTCGCCACGGACGAGCACCGCATCGGGCTGAAGCCGATCCTCCGCCGCGTCTGGGCGCCGAAAGGCGAGCGCCCGCGCGCGCCCGGCCATCACCGCTTCGAGTGGCTCTACGTGATCGCCTTCGTGCAGCCGACCTCGGGCGAGGTGTTCTGGTACTTGGCGAACGGGGTGTCGAAGCCGTTCTTCGAGGCGCTCCTCGCCCTCTTCGCCCGCGAAGCCGGGGCCGGTCGCGACCGGATCATCATCCTCGTCCTCGACAACGCGGGCTGGCACACGGAGCCGGGGCTGGCCGTCCCCGAGGGCGTCCGGCTCGTCTACCTCCCGCCCTACAGCCCCGAGCTGCAGCCGGCCGAATGCCTCTGGCCGGTGCTCGACGAGCCGCTCGCCAATAAGTACTTCCGCACGATCCAGGACCTCGACCGTGCGGTCGCCGAGCGCTGCGTCATCCTCGACGCCGCGCCGGACCTCTACAAGGGAAGGGTCGACTTCCACTGGTGGCCGAAGCCGACCACGTCGGCCTGATCACCCGGATATGGTATCACGAGCGCGGAGTCACCCTCACTCGCCGCTGCCGGTATAGGGCGATGAACGCGTCGCGAACGCGGGCGAAGAAGCGGGGCGGCAGCAGGCCGTGGTCGGGCCGGGCGGGATCGCTGCCCGGCACAGACCTCAGGTCGAAGCCCGGCCAGAGGAAATCGTTGACCTCGTCGAGCACGATCCAGGAGCGGTCGCTGTCAAGCCCGAGGTGACGCTTTACGCCAGC
>DATNGU010000136.1:0-3059 GCA_035605775.1 Solirubrobacterales bacterium
GAGCCGGTCGACGACGACCTCGAGCGAGTGCTTGAACTTCTTGTCGAGGACGATCTCCTCGTCGAGGCGGAGCAGCTCACCGTCCACCTTGACCCTTGAGTAGCCCTCCAACCGCATCTGCTCGAGCAGCTTCCCGTACTCGCCTTTGCGCCCCCGAACCACCGGCGCCATCACCATGAATTTGGTCCCCTCGGCAAGGGTCATCAGCCGGTCGACGATCTGCTCCTGCGTCTGGCCGGTGATCTCGGCCCCGCAACTAGGGCAATGGGGAACGCCGATCCGCGCCCAGAGCAGGCGCAGGTAGTCATAAATCTCGGTTACGGTCCCCACGGTCGAGCGCGGGTTGCGCGAGGTCGTCTTCTGGTCGATCGAGATCGCTGGCGAGAGGCCTTCGATCGAGTCGACGTCTGGCTTCTCCATCAGCCCGAGGAACTGGCGCGCGTAGGCCGAGAGCGACTCGACGTAGCGCCGTTGCCCCTCGGCGTAGATCGTGTCGAAGGCGAGACTCGACTTGCCCGAACCGGAAAGCCCGGTGATCACGATCAGCGCGTCGCGGGGCAGCTCGACGTCGATGTCCTTCAGATTGTGCTCGCGGGCACCCGAGATGACGATTCGCTCAGAGGCAGCCATTGCGCCCATTCTAGGCAGGCGAACAGATGTTCCCGTCAGTAGAGGGCGGCGGCGAGGCGCTTGCGGTACTCGCGGGCGGTGGGGTCCACGGGGTCGGCTTCGCTGAGGACGCCGACGATCACGCGGCGCAGGTCCTCGCGGGTCGCATCGTCTGCCTCCCGTATCTCGGTCAACAGTGCGTCTAGGGCCGCGTCGCGATCGCCGCGGTCGAGGGCGGCGAAAGCCTCCTGGCCGAAGCCCCGCTGCGCCAACCGGACCCGGGCCGCAATCCCTTCGGCGCCAAAGTCGCCGGGGTGCGACTCGACCGCTTCGAGCGCCTCGTCCTCCGCCCCGCGCTCGAGCCGCCTGCGAGCGAGAGCCACGGCAATGTCGGCGCGGCGTGGCTCGAGCTCCGATGCCTCGCGCAGCGAGAGCTCATCGCCTTTCGTCAGCAGCTCGTCTGCTCGGGAGGGAACAAGCGAATCGAATATCTCCTCGACTTTCGCCTTCGGTACGGCGCCGACGAACTCGCTCGCGACCTGTCCGTCGCGAAACGCCTTCACCGCCGGGATCCCCTGCACCCGGTAGCGGGCCGCCAAGGTCTGATTGGCATCGACGTCGACCTTGGCCAGCACCACCTCGCCGCCGCGAGCCGCCTCGGCTGCTTCCAGCGCCGGGGTCAGCGTCCGGCAGGGGCCACACCACTCGGCCCAGAAATCGACCACCACCGGGATCTGCCGGGAGCGCTCGATCACGTCGCGGGCGAAGGTTGCCTCGCTGACGTCGATCGCCATGGCGGCAGGTTAGCCCCCGCCCCGAGTGGGCAGCGGCCCCAATCGGGGCTTGCCATCCGACACCAGCGGGCGTACGGTCTTGGTGGGCGGGGAATTTCCCAGTGGAGGAGGAAACATGTCCAACGTTGACACCGCCCGGTCTGCCTACGATGCGTTTGGCCGCGGCGATCTCGAGTCCCTGAAGGAGTCCTTTGCCGAGGACGGCGTCTGGGTGACCTCGGACGAGCTGCCGCTTGGCGGCGTCGTCGAAGGCCGCGACGCGATCCTCGGCAACTTCGCGCAGATCCCCAACTACTGGACCTCGTTCAGCGTCGAGCCGGAGGAGTTCATCGACGCCGGCGAGTACGTGGCCGTACGGGGAACCCAGCGTGCCAGCAACGACAAGGGCAGCTTTGAGGCGCCCTTCGTCCACCTAATGAAGTTCGACGGCGACGGCAAGGTCGTGCGCGGCGAGTTCTTCACTGACAGCGCCAAGGCGGCGAAGCTGCTGAGCTAAGGCTAAGCCCCCGCCCGCATCCCGTCGAGGTCGCGGCGCAGCTCCTTCAGCTCGTCGCGAATTCGCCCTGCCTCCTCGAAGCGGAGGTCGTCAGCTGCCGCCAGCATCTCCTCCTCGAGTGAGACGATCGTGCGCTCCAGCTCAGCCGGGTCGGCGAACTCCTCGCTGCGCTTACGACGCCGGCGCGCCGGCGTCCGGTCCTCCATCGCCAGAAACTCGGACATCTCGGAGATTCCCTTGCGCACCGTCTCCGGGGTGATCCCGTGCTCCTCGTTGTAGGCGAGCTGGATCGCGCGGCGGCGGTCGGTCTCGCTCATCGCGGCGCTCATCGCGTCGGTCTCGCGGTCGGCGTACATCAGCACTCTGCCGTTGACATTGCGGGCAGCGCGGCCGATCGTCTGCACGAGGCTGGTCTCACCGCGCAGGAAGCCCTCCTTGTCGGCGTCGAGAATCGCGACCAGCGAGACCTCGGGAAGGTCGAGTCCCTCGCGCAGCAGGTTGACGCCGACCAGCACGTCGTACTCGCCAAGCCGTAGCTCGCGGATGATCTGGATCCGTTCCAGCGTGTCGACCTCGGAGTGCAGGTAGCGGACCTTGATCCCGTACTCGAGCAGGTAACCGGTCAGGTCCTCCGCCATCTTCTTGGTCAGCGTCGTGACCAGCACCCGCTCGCCTTCGTCGGCGCGGGCTTTGATCTCGTTCATCAGGTCGTCGATCTGGTTCTTCGTCTCGCGCACCTCGATCTCGGGCTCGATGATTCCCGTTGGCCGCACGATCTGCTCGACGATCCGAGTCGACTCGGCCCGCTCGAAGGGGCCCGGCGTCGCCGAGACCATCACCAGCTGGTCGACCCGCTCGAGGAACTCGTCGAACTTGAGTGGCCGGTTGTCGATCGCCGAAGGCAGGCGAAAGCCATAGTCGATCAGGGTCGTCTTGCGCGAGCGATCCCCCTCGTACATGCCGCCGATCTGCGGAATCGTCTGGTGGGACTCGTCGACGAAGACGACAAAGTCATCGGGAAAGTAGTCGATCAGGGTGTGTGGCGGGCTGCCTGGGGGGCGACCGTCGAGGATGCGCGAGTAGTTCTCGATCCCGGAGGTAAAACCGAGCTCTTTCAGCATCTCGATGTCGTAAGCGGTCCGCTGGCGCAGCCGGTGCGC
>DATNGU010000137.1:0-2312 GCA_035605775.1 Solirubrobacterales bacterium
ATGGCCTCGCCCGTGGCCCGGTCGCCGGCACCGATGTCGTACTCGGGCTCGAGTATCGGCATCAGGCCGGTGGCGCTTATCTGCCGACCGATCTCGATCTGCTGCGCGACGATCCGGGCAATAGCAGGGCGATTGGCGGCCTTGATCACCGAGCGCATCTTGGTTCCGAGAACCCCCAGGCCCTTCGCCCGGGCCAGCAGCGGCTCGAGCCCGGCGATGGGCTTCATGAGCTGGACGCCGTCGCGTTCTTCCTCGAGGCCCTGATCGACCTTCAGGAAGGGGATCACGCCGCGTTCGATCAGGGCCTGCGGAACGGATGTGCCGTCGACCGAGCCGTCCATCGTGCGTTCGAACAGGATCGCACCGAGCACCTTGTCGCCGTTGAATGCCGGCGAGGCGATGATGCGGCAGCGCATCCGGTGGATGAGCTCGAACATCCCGGCGTCATCGGCCCAGCTCCCGGGCGCGACGCCGTATCCCGCCAGCGCCTTGGGCGTCGAGCCGCCGGACTGGTCGAGCGCGGCAATGAAGCCGTTGGCCTCGCGGATGCGGCGCGACATTTCCTGGCTGTCCATTTTCTCTCCCCCGGGACTGGCTATGCGCGCCATCCTCGCACGGTCTTTTTACAGCGGGCGGTCTCGCTGGCAACCGGTCGCCGGCGCATTCTCGCGTGCGGCCGGCGCGCATGGCCGCGTCGCTCCGCCGAGACGGTCTAGAGACTGTCCTGCTTGGATTGAATCCTCCCGTTTCCGCGCGAAGGCGGGGACCCAGAGCCCCACACACAGCGACTGCCGCCCTGCGCCCCCGCCTTCGCGGGGGAGCGGTTCAATTTGAACAGGACGGACTCTAGCCTCGACCGCGACAAGTTGGCACAGTGCGCGGATGGCCGTCACCACCGTTGCCCTTCTCACCGCAGGCGGCCTCGCGCCCTGCCTCTCCTCCGCGGTCGGCGGGCTGATCGAACGGTACGGCGAGGTCGCGCCCGAGGTGCGGATCATCGCCTACCGCAACGGGTACGCCGGCCTGCTCACGGGCGATTTCGCGGAAGTGACCGACGCGGTACGGGCGGCGGCGGGCCGGCTGCACGCGTTCGGAGGCAGCCCGATCGGCAACAGCCGGGTCAAGCTCACCAACGTCGCCGACTGCGTCAAGCGCGGCCTCGTCCAGCCCGGCCAGGACCCGCTCCACGTGGCCGCCGAGCAGTTGAGCCGCGACGGTGTCGACGTGCTGCACACGATCGGCGGCGACGACACCAACGGCACCGCCGCAGACCTCGCGGCGTACCTGCGCCGCAATGGCTATGAGCTCACGGTAGTCGGGCTGCCCAAGACCATCGACAACGACGTGGTGCCCGTCCGGCAGTCGCTCGGGGCGTGGACCGCCGCCGAGCAGGGCGCGCTCTATGCCCGCAACGTGATCGCCGAGCATACGGCGAATCCGCGGATGCTCGTGGTCCACGAGGTGATGGGCCGCCACTGCGGGTGGCTCACCGCGGCCACCGCGCTCGCGCACCACGAGTGGGTCAAGGGCGCGCAGTTCGCCGAGTGGCTGGAGAACTCCGCCGCGCGCTGGGACGTCCACGCCGTCTTCGTGCCCGAGCGGCCGTTCGACATCGCCGAGGAGGCCAGGCGCCTGCGGACGATCATGGACGAGCAGGACGGCGTCAACCTGTTCATCTCCGAGGGCGCCGGGGTCGGCGAGATCGTCGCCGCGATGGAGGCGGCGGGCGAGGACGTGCCGCGCGACCCGTTCGGGCACGTGAAGCTCGACAAGGTCGACCCGGGACAATGGTTCGCCAGGCAGTTCGCCGCCGCGCTCGGCGCCGAAAAAGTGCTGGTCCAGAAGAGCGGGTACTTCTCGCGCTCGGCCGCGGCGAACGAGGCCGACCTCGCGCTGATCCGCGCGTGCACCGCTTACGCGGTGGATGCGGCGCTGCGGGGCGAGTCCGGGGTGGTCGGCGAGGACGAGGAGCGGGGCGACACGCTGCGGGCGATCGAGTTCGAGCGGATCGCCGGCGGCAAGGCGTTCGACGTGTCGGTGCCGTGGTTCACCGACCTGCTGCGCGACATAGGCCAGATCTGAATATTGTTCGCGACAGCTGAGGGCCATGCGCGTTTCAATAGAGATGAAATTCGTGCCAGCTTTCGATCCAAAGCTGACATGCTCGAGATCGAGCGAAAATGGGCGGCGGCGCTCGACAGCGTCGGCTGCGTGACGCGACGGCTGAACACCATCTCGCCCTTCGCATCCGCGCCGTGCGCATGAAAAAACCTACTTTGCGATATCCAGACCAATCGTGGTAACTTCCGACA
>DATNGU010000138.1:0-2205 GCA_035605775.1 Solirubrobacterales bacterium
TGTCCGTCAGATGGTGCATGCCGCGATACATGCGCGCCCAGGCGACGAACAGGGGAATCGCGACCAGGAATGCGCACGCCGCGACGGTGACGGTGGTGCGTCGCGCCCACGAGGCGAGCACCAGCAACAACCCGCCGTACAGGGCCAGCGCCGCGGCCGTGTGGCCGGAGGGGAAGCTCGCGTCGACGGGAAGGCTCTCCAGGCGATCCACGTCGGGGCGATCGCGATGGACGATCAGGGTTGTCGCGCGGTACGCGCCCGACTCGATGCAGATGACGAACAGCACGAAGGCTGCAAGACGCCAGCGCCGGAAGGCGAGGAACGCGACGAGGCAGGCACCCACCACCACGGGTATGACGACGCCTCCGGCCAGCGTCGAGCCGATCCAGGACAGATGCTCGAGCGTCGGGTCGCGGTGGTCGGCCAGCCATCGATTGATGCTCTCGTCCCGCGCCGCGAACCCTCCCATCGGCAACAGCAACTGGGTCAACACGAGGCCCAAGCCGACCATGACGGCGAGGAGAGCTGCATACCCGAGTACCACGGCAGCCAGGAAGACTGCTACCGGCCGCTCTGCTCCGATGCGCCGCGAGAAGGACTCTGCCCACGATTCGGGCCGTGGCTCGACTAACGGGACGTCCGGGGCCGGAGGCCGCCGGGAACCTTCGCGGTCCACTATCGGGCCGGACGCTGACGCGTCGACCGGGACCGTCTGGAGCGTTCCCACGCCGGCGGATTTCTCCACTGTTGCCATGCCGGCGGGTTTACCCCGCCCCAATCCTGGCCAATCCTCATGCTGGTACGGGTGTTCACAGACCGAGAGGCATGGGTGAGTCACAGATGCCGTTCCTGATCCTCCTGCTCGTCGCGACGATCGCGGGATCCCTGGTGTTCCTGCTGGGCAGCCGGTATCCGACACCCGTGGTCGGCCAGGCTCCTGCGCAGGCCGCGGGAGAGAAGCTCGGCCACGAAGCGGCTCGCCACCCATGGTTGTCGAGG
This sequence comes from Solirubrobacterales bacterium, assembly GCA_035605775.1. Classification (GTDB taxonomy): domain Bacteria; phylum Actinomycetota; class Thermoleophilia; order Solirubrobacterales; family 70-9; genus VRUE01. The sequence continues at coordinate 1,000 of DATNGU010000138.1, forward strand.
ACTCTGCGAGGCCGCCTCGACCCCGCCAGTGCGACGGGCCTCGCGCTCACGATCGCGCTCGTCGTCGCGATCGGCGGGGGACTCGTGCTCGGGTTACTGGCCTACCTGATGCGAACCAACGCGCAGCTCGTGTCGATCGACAAGAGCGTCGGCCAATGGCAGGTCGACCACGGAACGCATCTCTCGACGCAGGCACTCCAGCGAGTCACGGATCTCGCCAGCACGTATGCCGTGGTCATCGTCATCCTCGTCGTGGCGGTCGCCGAGTTCGTGCGCATTCCGAACAAATGGGTGCCGGTGTTCCTCATCTCCGTCGTCGTGGGCGAGATCGTCCTCGTCACCACCATCAAGCAGCTGCTGGACCGAGTCAGGCCGACCTTCAACCCGGCCGCAGCAACGCTCGGCCCGTCGTTTCCAAGTGGCCATTCGGCGACGGCGGCTGCGCTGTACGCAGCGGTGGCGCTCGTGGTCGCGCGTCGTCGACCTCCACGCACACGCGCTCTCATCGCCGGCGCGGCGGCAGCGGTCGCGGTTGCGGTGGCGTGCAGCCGCGTGATGCTCGGAGTCCATTGGCTCTCGGACGTCATCGCAGGGCTGGCGTTCGGGTGGGCGTGGTTCGCCGTCTGCGCGATCGCCTTCGGCGGCCGTTTCCTCAGCTTCGGCGCCCCGTTGAAGACCGCAACCGACATCGCCGCTTCCGAAGGAAGGTCTGGTTCGTCGCCCGCAGTCCAGCCGTAGCGCCGGTTCGCCGCGCGCACGTGTCCCCGGCCCGTACGATCACGCGTCATGTCCGTCGCTGCGTCGGAGCCCGATCTCCTCGTCGGACCGCTGCTTCGGTATGCAGGTACGACGACTGCCACCGTGTGGGTCGAGACCGCTCGGCCCGCTGAGGTCACCGTCCTCGGGCATCGAGCGCGAACGTTCACCGTCGAGGGGCACCATTTTGCGCTCGTCCTCATCGAGGACCTCGAGCCGGGGACGGTGACGCCGTACGACGTCCGTCTGGACGGGCAACTCGTCTGGCCCCCGGACGACGGCCGGCCGCGCCCCGTGATCCGGACTCGCGAAGGAGAGCGGGAGGCGCGACTGGTCTTCGGCTCCTGCCGTGTCGGGGCTCCCGAGCGGCCGCCGTATTCGCTGTCACAAGCCGAGCACGCGGAGGGACTCGAGGTCGACGCTCTCTGGGCGTATTCGAGACGGCTCCAG
>DATNGU010000139.1:0-10435 GCA_035605775.1 Solirubrobacterales bacterium
TCCTGGTAACGGACGACCAACCCGAGATGCTGCAATTAGTCGACCGCGCATTAGGGAAGCGGTATCGATGCGAGTTCGCGGCCGGTATCGCCCAGGCTCACAAAAAGCTCTCCTCCACCAATTTCCACCTTGCCCTATGTGACCTTCAGATGCAGGATGGGTCCGGACTAGCCCTGGCCGAAGAAATCACCGAAGAGCATCCCGAGACCGCCGTAGTCCTGGTCACCGGGAAGGACGATCCGGAGGTCGCAAGACAGGCATTCGGCCTCGGCGGCCACGGTGTCCACGGATACTTAGTCAAGCCGTTCTGGCCGGGGCAACTGCTGATCACGGCAATGAATGCGCTGCGGCGGCGCGAACTCGAAAACTTCGAGAGCGCACACAGACTCAATCTCGAAGAGAGACGTCAGGCGATCATCGACATGGCGCCGATGCCCGTCTACGTAAAGGACGAGGACCTCCGATACGTCTTCGCAAACGCACAGGCAGACGATTTAGCAGGACAGGAGAGAGGGCAACTGCTCGGGCAAACGGACGAGGCGATCATGGGGCCCGACGCACTGGCCCACACCCGCGCCGTCGATCGCCGGATCCTCGAGAAGGGCACGACCTACAAAGCAGAGGAAACGCTTGAGATCGGCAAGGCTGAGCGAACCTTCGAGACTGTCAAGTTCCCCCTCCTCGATGAGGAGGGGCGGGCTACCGCAGTCTGTGGCATCTCTACCGACATTACCGCCCAAAATGAGGCATTACAGCTGCGGGACGAGTTGGCCGCCGCCCAGCAACAAGCGATCGAAGAGTTGCGCTCCTCCCGCCTGGAGACCGTGGAACGGCTCGCTAGGGCGATCGAGTTTCACGATTCCCCCACCGGAGCACACGTCACCCGAATGGCGGTGATCACCGCCTTTTTGGGAAGCAAGCTGAAACTTGATGCCGGGTTTGTCCAACTCTTGCGCGAGGCAGCTCCGATGCACGACGTGGGAAAGATCGGCACCTCTGAAGAGATTCTCAGCAAGCCGGGCCCTCTGACTGCCGAGGAGCGCAAAGAGATGGAGCGTCATACGGTGATCGGCCACGAGATACTTTCCGGCTCTCAGAGCCAGCTTTTGCAGATCGCTGCGACGATCGCTCTGACTCATCACGAGCACTACGACGGCACTGGTTATCCCCAGGGTCTAGCTGGGGAAGAGATTCCGCTTGAAGGACGGGTCAGTGCCGTCGCGGATGTCTTCGATGCTTTGCTGAGCGACCGCTGTTACCGGCCTGCGCTACTTGCGTCGGACGCAGTCGAGGTCATACGGGACGGCAGAGGAACTCACTTCGATCCGCGAATCGTGGATCTATTGATCAATGGCGTGGACGAAGCGCTTTCCCTGCGCGAGTAGCACTCTCCGGGAACTCGGCCTGGGGCGCTGATTACACATAGGCCTGGCCGCTCCGGCGCCAGCGCTGGAAACGCCGGGTATCCCAATGCTCAAGACCGCTTGCAGAGCCGCCGATGAGGAGATGTGCAAGGAAGCGGGCAGACCCGAATCGGGCAGTTCTTCGATCGCCACCCGCGGTCGCTACGCGTATTCGCGTTGCTGGCCCTGGTCTGGGGCGCCGGCTACCTGACCTGGCGAATCGGCTGGAGCGGGGAAGGGGCCAGCCCGCTTGCCTTCGCGATGTTGCTGGTGACCGAGGTCTACGGACTTTGGGCGCTAGGCACGCTGGCCTGGTACTCGTGGTCACGCCCCGAGGCGGTGCGGCCCCCTGTCACCCACGGGGTCGCGGTGGACGTCTACGTCTGCACCTACGACGAGCCGTTCGAGGTGGTCGCGGCGACGCTGGCCGGCTGCCGCGCGCTCACCTATCCCCACACGACTTACCTGCTCGATGACGGCAAGCGAGCGGATATGGAGGAGCTTGCGAAGATCGCTGGTGCCCGCTACCTGACCCGGCCCGACAACTCCCACGCAAAGGCGGGCAACATCAACGCCGCCCTCCCCCGCACCGAGGGCGAGCTGGTGCTGATGCTCGACGCCGACCACGTGCCGATGCCCGACGCGCTCGACGCGATGGTCGGCTACTTCGATGACGAGCGGATCGCGCTGGTGCAGAGCCCGCATGACTTCTTCAACCACGACTCGGTCCAGCACTACGTGGTCGGTCGTCACGAGCAGTCGCTCTTCTACCGCGTCGTCTGCCCGGGCAAGGATCGCCACGGCGCCGCCTACTGGTGCGGCTCGGCAGCCGTGCTGCGGCGCCGGGCGCTACTGGAGATCGGCGGTGTCGCCACCGAGACGATCGCCGAGGACTTTCACACGACAATCCGCCTGCTCCGGCACGACTGGACCAGCTGCTACCACGACGAGGTCCTGGTCCAGGGCCTGGCCCCGCATGACCTCGACGGCTACCTGCTGCAACGCGACCGCTGGGCGCGCGGCAACCTCGCCGTCTTCACCCTGCCCGAGTCCCCACTGCGAGCTCACGAGCTGCGCCCCGTCCAGCGCCTCTCCTACTTCGCCAGCCTCGCCGCTTACCTGGCGCCACCGATGCGGCTGCTGCTGCTGGCGACGCTCGGCTTGGTGATGTGGACCGGCGAGCTGCCGATGAAGATCAGTGTGCTTGCCCTGGCGGCGCTCTGGCTGCCGTCGGTCAGCCTCAACCTGCTCGCCGGCTCCGCCCTGACCCGCGGCTACATGAAAATTGGTGAGACCGCCCATTACGAGCTGCTGACGATGGAGATTTACACCCGGGCGCTGCGCTGCGCCATCAGCCCCGGCCGCACCTCCTTCAAGGTGACCCCTAAGCAGGGCGCCGACGGCGGTGGGATCGAGGCGATGCGCAAGCTGCGCTTTGTGGTGATCGCGGCGGCCGTCCTCGCCGGCGGGACCGCGCTGCGCCTGCTCGACCTCGCCGGCGCCGGGCCCCTGCCCGACCTGCCGGGGATCGCCGCGGTCATCGTGCCGCTGCTCGGCCTGATCGAGCTGCGCCGGGTCCTGCGCACCCTGCTCGCGGTTGGCCGCCGCCAGCAGCGGCGCCAGGTTTACCGCTTCGAGGGCGACGCGCCGGCGCACTGCTTCGCATCCGGCGGTCACGTCGGTGGCCAGCTGGTCGACGCCAGTGCGGCCGGTGTCGGGCTGGTGCTCGACGCGCCGGTGACTGTCGGCGAACGCCCCGCCGTCCTACTTGAGCTCGAGGACGCCAACGGCGAGGCGCACGAGATCGCAGCACAGGTCGAGGTGCGCTCCTGCCGCGAGGCGGAGGGGCGCTGGCTAGTCGGCGCGACGATCGAGGAGATCGATCCCGCCTCGCGGATGAGCCTGATGGAGTGGTGCTACGTCGTCTGCAGCCACCAGCGGCTGCGCGGGCACCGGCCGGCTGCGGCGGCGACCTCCGAGGCAATCGTCATGCCGCTGAAACGCCCGGCGAGGGCGACGCAGGTAGCGGCCGCATAACGGAGAGGGTGGGATTCGAACCCACGAGGCGGGTTAACCCCGCCCACGCGATTTCCAATCGCGCTCCTTAAGCCGCTCGGACACCTCTCCAGGGTCGTCCCAAAGGGTATTGACTCAACTTAGCGTCGCGCGGCGAAGAAGGTTTGCAACAGCGCCGCGCACTCCTCCTCCATCACGCCACCGGTCACTTGCGGGCGGTGGTTGAGGGTGGCCTCACCAAGCACGTCGAGGACGCTGCCTGCCGCGCCGGCCTTGGGGTCGGGGGCGCCGAAGACGACCGCGGGGATACGGGCGAGGACGATCGCACCGGCGCACATCGCGCAGGGCTCCAGCGTCACGTAGAGGGTCGTGCCGGGCAGGCGCCAGCCCCCGAGCGCCTCCGCCGCGGCGCGGATCGCGAGGATCTCGGCGTGGGCGGTCGGGTCGCCGCGAAGCTCGCGCTCATTGCCGACTGCCGCGAGGGGCTCACCATCACGGGCAACCACGGCGCCGATCGGCACGTCGCCGTGAACCTCCGCCTCGCGGGCGCGCTCGATCGCCAAACCCATCAGGCGTTGCTGCACATCGCTGGCGGACCCGTCCGGCATCGATCCGAAAGTATGTGCCACCGACAACTTCACGGGCGGGTCGGTGTTCAATCGATTGCTCGCCCAAGCGCAGGGACTTAGCGAGCCGACACCGACATGAGCCGATGCATTCCGATTCTCGCTGCCGGGGCGCTGCTCACTAGCGCCTTCTTTGCCACGCCCGCAGGTGCAGCGAGCGACATCTCCCCGGCGCGGGAATTCGTGCCACGGCAGGTCGTGGTTGGGTTCAAGGGGAAGCGAGGCAGCCAGACTGTGGAGCTGTCGCCCGGAGCCGGCGTACGCCGAGCGGTAGCGGTGCTGCGACGCAACCCGCGGATCGCCTACGCGGCACCCAACTACCTCGCCACCGCCTCGAAGGCGCCACCGCTGCCCGACTCGGGGATCGCCAACGACCCGGGGACGATTTCCTACCCGCCGGGCCCTCCCGGCGGCTGGGTCTCGCTGCAGTGGAACTTCCTACCCTGGGAGGGGACGGCAACGGCATTGCTGCCCGTCTCGCCCGGTGGGATCGACGCGGTCGGGGCCTGGCAGCACCTGATCGCCGCCGGACGGCGTGGCGCGCGCGGCATCACGATCGCCGTCCTCGACACCGGCGTCGCCTACCGCAACGATGGGACTAAGTTCCGCCGCAGCCCGGATTTCTCCTCTGGCCAGTTCGCACCGGGCTACGACTTCGTCGACAACGACAAAGTCCCCCTCGACCAAAACGGCCACGGCACCCACATCGCCGGCACGATTGGCGAGAAGACCAACAACGGCATCGGGCTCGTCGGGCTCGCCTACCGCGCCAAGCTGATGCCGGTCCGCGTCCTCGACCGCCGGGGCAGCGGCCAGGCCGACGACATCGCCCGCGGCATTCGCTTCGCGGTCCTCCACGGCGCCGACGTGATCAACATGAGCTTCAACTTCGGCTGCGGCAAGAACGTCCCCGGCGTCGACGAGGAGCTGCGCCACGCCTACCGCAGGGGAGTGGTGACGGTGGCCTCGATCGGCAACCTCGGTTCGGAGTCCTGCATCTCCCCCCCGGCCACCGGCCCCCGCACGATCGGCGTCGGCGGCACGACCGAGGGCGGCTGCCTCGGCGCCTACTCGGTGCTCGGCGGCAAGGGACTCGACGTTCTCGCGCCCGGCGGGGGCTCCCCGGTGCTCGACTGCCCCTCGATCTCGAACCGGTCGATCTACCAGGTCACCCTGAAGGGCAACAACCCGCGGCGCTTCGGCGAGCCGGGCAACTACATCGGGACGTCGATGGCCGCGGCACACGTCTCCGGGGTCGCGGCGATGATCCTCGCCAGCGGCGCTCTGAAGCCCAACGCTTCGCCCAGCGGCCATGTCGATCAGCTGGTCCAGCGGCTGCGCGGCACCGCCCGCGACCTGGGACTGCCCGCGAGCCGCCAGGGCGCCGGCCTGATCGACGCCGGCAAAGCCACGGAACCCCAGGCCTGAGGCCGTCTGACCAAGCAGATCAAGGACGCAGGGAGCGTGGCGTGCTCTGCACGCGAGCGACCGAGGACGCAGATATGCGCGGGTCAGACGGCCTCAGGTCGTGCGGACGATGATCACGCTGCAGGGCGCGTGATGCGAGACGTTGTTGGGGACGCTGCCAAGTAGAAAACGGCGCGCTCCGGTCATCCCCTTGTTGCCGACGACGATCAGGTCGGCGTCGGTTTCCTCGGCGACGTTGAGGATCGCCTCGGCCGGGTCTGCCTCGACCGGGTGGGTCTGAACGTCCACCCCCTCCTGCTTGGCGGCGGCTGCGGCGGCGTCGAGAACGAGGTTGACGTCCTCGCGCGGGCCGATCTCGTACTGGACGTCAGTAGGGGCATCCTGCTGCTCACCCTCGAGACGGCGTTTCGAGACCGGTGCGTAGGCGCTGACGATGCTGAGCTGGGCGCTCGCGAGCTTGGCCAGGTCAACCGCCTGGCGCACAGCCTCGGCGGCGGTCTCCGATCCGTCGGTTCCAACCACGATGCGAGTGAACACGCCGCCTCCTCTGGGTCGCTGGTCCGGCCGCGCCGATACTAACGCCCGGCATGGCGGGCCGGAAGACCACGGAATCCGTCGCCGAGAATCTCAGTCGGGGTCGCCGCCAGGCGGACGATCGCGATCGCCATCGAGGCGAGGAGGCAGGCGACCAACACGACCATCCCGGCTTTCCACAGCAGCGGCATCGGCTCGGGAGCCTAGCCGCGGGTAGGCTCTGACCATGGAGAAGGTGGCCGACGGGGTCTGGCTCTTGCGTGGCGATTTGCGCAAGTCGATGAACATCTACTTCATCGAGGATGGCGACGGCGTGGTCCAGTTCGACGCCGGGAGCAAGGCGATGACCAAGGCGACGAAGGCGGCCGCGGGCCAGCTCGGCGGCGTCAAGCGCATTGTCCTTGGCCACGCCCACGCCGATCACCGCGGCACGGCAGCGTCGATGGGCGTGCCGGTCTTCTGCCATCCGGACGACGTCACCGACGCCGAAAGCGACGCTTCGATAGCCCCCTATATGGACCTCTCACAGCTGCCGGTCGCGCCGGTGCGCTGGATCTACCCGTTCCTGCTGCGGCGCTGGGACGGCGGCGCGGTGAGGATCGACGGCACGGTTTCCGAGGGCGACGAAGTCGCCGGTTTCCGGGTAATCCACTTCCCCGGCCACGCGCCCGGCTTGATCGGGCTGTGGCGCGAGAGCGACCGCGTAGCGTTGGTCAGCGACGTCGTCTACTTCATCGACTCGGCGCGGTTGAAACCGCTGCCGGAGGGCGAGGCCAGCGTTCCCCACCCCGCCTGGGCCTGGGACCATGCCAAGGCGAAGGAGTCGGTGCGCAAGCTGGCAGCGCTGGAACCCGCGGTGGTCGGCGCCGGCCACGCCGAGCCGATGCGTGGGGAGAACCTCCGCGAGACCCTTGAACGGGCGGCAGAGAAGTACTGAGGCGATGGCTCGCCGCGCGCGGGGCGGCGGCTGACATAGGTTGCCCTCTCTGATGATCGGGACCTACGTCTCGGCAGCGCTGATCTGCGCCGCCTCGCTGCTCGTCGGGCGAGCCCTGCTCTTACTTGCCGGGCGCGACTCCTGGACGTGGCTGGAGCCCGCCGTGGGCTTCGCCGCGGTGCTCACGGTGACCGGTGTTCTCGCCAGGGCGCCGGGACACGGCACTTCGGCGACCTTAGGGCTGGTACTGCTCCTTGTCGCCGCAGCGACGATCGTCGCAATGCAACCCTCGCGCGGTGGCGGCGAAGCACTGCGCCAGGGCCTGCCGGTCGCGATCGCGATCGCCGTCGTGCTCTCGATCCCCTTCGTGATCAGCGCTCGCTGGGGTCTGCTCGGGGTCGGCTTCAACAACGACCTCGGCCTCCACCTCGCCTGGGCCGAGTGGCTGCGCAGCGGCGCCGGGCCGCTTCCGGACTCCGGCTATCCGCTCGGCCCGCACGGCCTTGCGGTTGCCACCGCGTCGGTGCCGGGAATCGGGCTCGGGCAGGCTTTCGTCGGCGAGATATTCGCGATCGGCGTTCTCACCGGGCTGACGGCGCTGGCAGCCCTGCCTGGCTTCGGCTCGACTCGGCGGCTGCTGGCGGCGAGCCTGGTCGCTATCTCCTACCTCGGCGCCTCTTACTTCGCCCAAGGCGCCTTCAAGGAGTTGGCCGAGGCGCTCTTCGTGCTCGCCGTCGCGGTCGGCCTGCGCGACCCCGGCCGGCTTCCGCAAGGGCTCTGGGAGCGACTTCGCTTCGCCTTGCCGTGGCTGGCGCTGGCCGGCGGCATCTTCTTCTCTTACAGCTTTGCCGGACTCGCCTGGCCGATCGCGATCGCCGCCCTCTGGAGCCTTACCCTGGCCGAGGTGCGGCAGGCCCTGGCGCCGCGGGCATTGCTGCGCTTCTTGCTGCGGCCAGCGACGCTGCTGACGATCGTCGCGCTGGTCGTCATCGGCGCCGCCGCAACCCTCGTCGGACCCTTCGGCTTCATCCACAGCTTCAACAAAGTGGCTGGGACGAACACCTACGGACCGGTCTCGCCAGTCGAGGCGCTGGGGGTCTGGCCGGCGACCGACTACCGCCTTGATGCGCCGGGCGGCGGCCACCTAACCGGACTCGCCGGCGTTATCGGCGTCCTGGCCCTGCTCGCCGGCACTGCCTGGTGGGTGCGCCGGCGGGAGCTGGCAGTACCAATCGGGCTTGGCGCCTGCGTCGCCCTCTACCTCGCCGCCCTGCCGACGAGCGGCGACTACTCACACGCCAAGGCGCTGATGATCGTGGCCCCGTTGGCGATGCTGGTTGCGATCCGCCCCCTGCTCGCCGAATTTCGACTTGGCGTTCGCACCCATACCCCCACACCGGGGATAAGTGCGAAGGCAAGCAGCGTGGCTCGCTTTGGGTGGGTTGCCTTGGCCCTCGTCTTCATCGGCGGGGCCATCTACTCCAGCTTCCTGGCGCTACGCAACGCGCCGGTCGGCCCGCCCGGCCACGGGGCGGAGCTGCGGGCCTTCATGCCGATTCTCAGCGGCAAGCCGGTGCTCTACGCCGGACAGGACCGCTACGCGCCCTATGAGCTGATGGGCGCCGACACTCACGTGCCGCTGGTCGAGTTCCCCGACCCCGAAGTAGCCGAGAACCCGGAGAAGCCGTTCGACACCGGCGACGCCTACAGCCCGGTCGACTTCGACTCCTTCTCGCGCGGCACGCTCGACCGCTTTCCCTATGTAATCACCGGCCGGGCGGCTTGGAATAGCCAGGCGCCGGCCGGCTTCAAGCGCATCGCCGCGACCCCCTCCTACCTGCTCTGGGAAAGAGCCGGCACGCCCCCCCGCGACCGTCACGTGCTGCTGGAGGGGACCGACGCCGGCGCCTGGGCAGGCTGTGCCGCGCCGGAGATCCGCATCCTCCTCTCCAACCGCGGCCGGGCCTCGCTGTTCCCGGACGTCGCGGTCGCGCCCAAGGCCAGCTGGAACGCGGGCGGCCAGCTGCAAGCGGGCGAGCGCACGGGGCAAGCCATCGACCTGCCGAGTGGCCGCTGGCGACTTTCTCTGCAGTACTTCTCCCCCTTCTCGCTGACGCTTTCGGCCCCCGGCTTCCAGCGGGAGCTGCCGCCGGCGCTGGACGGTCAGCGCCCCAACACGATCAGCCTCGCCAACGATGGCCAGTTCTGGCCGGCCGGCGTTTACCGCAGCGATGGCGGTAGGACCGGATTCGCGGTCGCCGCTGCGGAGCCGAGCTTCCTGCAACGCCTCAGCGGCTACAACGACCTCGCCTACGTCGGCAACTTGGTCGCCGTCCGCGCCGGCAACCGCCGCATCGTCCCGCTCAGCGCAGCCTGCGACTCGTGGATCGACTGGTACGAATCCAGCGCTGCGCCATAAGGTCAGACGGCCTTTGCCGAAAGTCTCTCTGGGGGAACGCGGACCACGTCCCACACCAAACCGACCTTCTCGAGCCCGTCGATGACGAGTGCCGAAACGTCGACCTGCCAGCGGCCGAGGCCGTGGACAGCGGAGGTCGGGAAGGCATGGTGGTTGTTGTGCCAGGCCTCGCCGAGGGTCGGGATCGCGATCAGGGCCAGATTGCGCGACTCGTCCGTCGTCTCGAAGTCGCGATTGCCAAAGACGTGGCAGAGCGAGTTGATGCTGTAGGTGAAGTGATGCAGGACGAAGACGCGGACCAGGCCCCCCCAAAGCAGACCGGTGAGCGCGGCGAAGAGGGTGCCGCCGATCACCCAGCCGAGCGCGAACGGGACGAGGAGGCCGAGGATCGCCCAGTAGATGAAGGTACGGTCGATCCACTCGATCACCGGGTCCTTGAGCAGGTCGGGAGCGAAGCGTTCCTTGTTGCCGCGCTGGGTGTGGATGAAGAGCCATCCCATGTGCGCATGAAAGAGGCCGCGCATGGCGCCGCTCCAACCGTGGCCGTGGTCGACGTGGGGGCTGTGCGGATCGCCGACTTCATCGGAGAAGGCGTGGTGCTTGCGGTGATCGGCGACCCAGGAGATGACCGGCCCCTCGATCGCCGCCGAGCCAAGGATTGCCAGCAGCCCGTGCAGCCACCGCTTTGCTTTGAAGCTGCGATGGGTGAGGTGGCGGTGGAAGCCGACCGTGATCCCGAGCCCGGTCAGCATGTACATGCCGACGAAGAGGAAGACGTCGCTCCAGTGCAGCGCACTACCCCAGACTTGCCAGCCCGCCAACCCGATCGCGACGAACGGAATCAGCGTCACGAGGCCGGTAATGATCCGGTCGCGAGTCTCGTTGGCAACCGGCTGGATATCGGATGGAAGTGGTCCCGCCACGCCCGTCGATCATACGGCGCAGCGCGACTGAAAGCCGGAGCAGCCTGGCGGTAGGGTTTCTCCGATGCCCTTCGCAAGCACCGCGACGCTGCGCCGGGAGATCGAGGCGCGCATCCCCGAGCGCCCTTTCTCGGTCGAGTTCTGGGACG
>DATNGU010000140.1:0-2589 GCA_035605775.1 Solirubrobacterales bacterium
GGCAACCCGGCGTGGCCTCGGCCTGCGGGTTTGGATCGACGGCCGGGTCGGCTACGGCTTCGGCACCGATCTCTCCGCGCAGGGGCTGGAAGCGATTGCGCTCCGTGCCGTGGAGGCGGCCCGCGTCGCCGATGGGGACGAGTTCGCGCGACCGCCGGGCACGGCTGCAGAGGTGCCCGCCGTCACCGGCCTCAGCGATCCCTCGCGTGCCGAATGGTCGCCGGCGCGTATCGCCAAGCTGGCGCTCGAGGTCGAGCGTTCGGCCCTGGGGGCAGACAGTCGGGTCGCCGGCGTCGAGCAGGCGGTCTACTTCGACAGCGCCGAGCGGGTCGCGATCTCCTCCTCCGCGGGGAATGGGGGCGAGTACGAGACATCGAGCTGCTACGCCTATCTGCAGGCTCTGGCGGAGGGGGAGACCGGCCGTGAGACCGGGCTCGGCTTCGACCTGGCCCGCGGCCCGGCCGGTCTTGACCCCACCTCGGTCGGGCGTGAGGGCGCTGCGCGAGCAACCGAGATGATCGGTTCGACCAAGCCAGAATCCCGTAGCTGCCCGGTGCTGCTCGATCCGACCGTCGCCGCCAGCTTCGTCGGTCTGCTCGGCGGCGCCCTCGGCGCCGACGTGGTGCAGCGTGGACGCTCACCCCTAGCCGAGCGGCTCGGCGAGGAGGTGGCGGGCGAGGCCTTCGTGCTGCATGACGACGGGCTCGAGCCGAACGGCTTTGCCTCTGCACCGATCGACGCGGAGGGAACTCCGCGCCGGCGCACGGCGTTGATCGAGGCCGGCAGGTTGCAGACTTTCCTCTACGACTCCTATACGGCGCAGCGCGGTGGCGCTGCCTCAACCGGCAACGCGGGGCGCTCCGGATACCGCTCGCCGCCGGGGGTGTCCGCCTCGAACCTGATCGTCAGTCCGGGTTCGGCGAGCCTCGAGCAGCTGTTGCAGGAGGTGGGCGAGGGTGTCTTCATCAATGACGTCGCCGGCCTTCATTCAGGCGTCAACCCGGTATCTGGAGTCTTCTCCGTCGGCGCCTCCGGGCGGGCGATCAGAGGCGGCGCGCTGGCGGAGCCGCTGCGCGAGTTCACCATCGCAAGCGACCTCGTCTCGATGCTGCGCGCAGTGCGCGCGACCGGTTCAGAGCCGCGCTGGGTCCCCTTCGGGGGCTCGGTCAGCGCGCCGCCTTTGCTGATCGGCGAGATGATGGTCAGTGGTTCCTGAGGCTCCCCGAGCGGCATCGGGGACGCAGAGCCATGCTTACGCCCGCCGCCGCTGTTAGATTGCCGCCCGACTTCAACGACGACGGAGGAGCTTCGACGTGACCAAGGCTGAGTTTCTGGACCAACTGGCAGCTGATGAGCGTGTGGGCAGCAAGAAGGCCGCGAGTGACGCGGTCGACGCGGTGCTCGAGACGATCACCGACACTCTGAGCGGTGGGGGTGAGGTCAGCTTCACCGGCTTCGGCAAATTCCATGTGGCCGAGCGCGGCCCGCGCCAGGGCGTCAACCCGCGCACCGGCGAGCGGATCACGATTCCGGGTGGCAAGGTCCCCCGCTTCTCCGCTGGCTCGGCGCTGAAGGCCAAGGTCAAGGGCTGAGCTCCGCACCCGCCCGAGTTCTCGCCGCCGCCGCCGTCCTTTGCGGCTTCGTCATCGTGATCGTCGTGATCGCGACTTCGCTCGACGACGGCGGCGGCAGCAGCAGCAACCATCCCTCGACCTCTCCAGCGCGGGTCAACCATGGCGGCGATGAGGGCAAGGTTCCCAAGACCTATGTCGTGCAGAACGGCGACACGCTGACCTCGATCGCTCACGAAACCGGCGTTCCGGTCGCCAGCATCCTGAAGCTGAACCCGGGCGTCGATCCGCAGATCCTGATTTCAGGCGAAGAGCTGAAGCTGCGGTGAGGGCTCGCGGGCTCGCTGCGCTGCTGGGCGCAGCGCTGCTCGCGGGGTCGTTGGCGGCGCCTGCCCAGAGCGCCGATCCACCCCTGCTCGAGGCCCGCGCCTGGGTCCTAATCGACGCCCGCTCCGGCGACGTGCTTGTTTCTCACGCCGCCTCTCGTCATTTTCCGATTGCCAGCACGACGAAGCTGATGACCGCCTACGTGGCGCTGCGGAAGCTGTCGCTGGGGGAGATTGTCAGGGCTGCTCCCTACTCGCCGATCTACGGTGAGTCACTGCTCGAACTCCGCCCCGGTCAGCGGGTCAGCGTTCGCGACCTCCTCTACGGGTTGATCCTGCGCAGCGGTAATGACGCGGCTTATGACCTCGCCCTTGCGGTCAGCGGCTCTGAGGCTCGCTTCGTTCGCGAGATGAATCTCTACGCGGCGGCGCTTGGTCTCACCAACACCCACTATGCCAACCCGATCGGCCTCGACCAGGACGGTAACTACTCAAGTGCGCTCGACCTGACCGCGCTGGCGCGGCGCTTGTTGCGCGAGCCTGCCTTCGCCAGGATTGCCGCTGCGCGCAGCGCCGAGCTGCCGAGCCTGCGGCCACCACGGCGGATCGAGACGATCAACGACTTCCTGCTGGAGGTGCCGTGGGCGACCGGTGTGAAGACCGGTCACACCTTCGGCGCCGCCTACGTCCTG
>DATNGU010000141.1:0-5298 GCA_035605775.1 Solirubrobacterales bacterium
ACCTCCGTTGCACCCGCGATTCCAGGCACGCCGGAAAGCCGTCTCAGCTCAGAGGGCTTAACAGCAACCGTGACCGTCTGATAGCGAGGGCTGACATCGATCACCCTCGCCCCGGCAGCCCGCAGGTCACCCGCCCCTGCCGCGGCACCGTGATCGAAGCGCACTTCGGCAAGGATGCGGTTACCTTCACGCAGCAGACTGCCGGGACCCTCGGGGGCGAGGCTAAGCACCCTCGCCTGCGTCGCGGTGGGTGCCGAGCGGACCGACGGCTTTGCCAGCTCGGCGAGACGCGGTGAGAGGTCGCCGCTGCTCTGACGCCCCTGGACCGCGAGCGCCGAAGCCGGTAGCAGGGCACAGGCCAACGCCAGCGCGGCAATCGAGCAGGTCACTACTCCGCGGCAGGATGATTTCCCTGGACGCATCACGAATCAAGGTATCGGCTGGGCACCCTGCTCCTTGAACACCCGTCGAGCGCCTTCGGCTCGCTCGAAAGAGGCATTGGGGGTGCCGACCCTGCTACGGTCCTCGCGTTAGGTCGGAGATCAATCCGGCAAAGTTTGTGTCTAGCGCTCGCGTCGTTGCTTCATCGCATCCTCCGCGTTCGCAGCACATGAAGTGGAGGCAATGCATGCCAACTGGAACTGTCAAGTGGTTCAGCGACGACAAGGGCTACGGATTCATCACGCCCGACGATGGCTCGAAGGATGTCTTCGTCCATCACAGCGCGATTCTCGGCGAGGGCTTCAAGTCCCTGACCGAGGGCTCCAAGGTGAGCTACGAGTCCGAAGAAGGCCCCAAGGGCCCGGCCGCGGCGAGCGTTCAGCAGACCGCGTAGTCGAGCACCGCTCTTAGCTGTAAAGAGGCCCGCCTCCGGCGGGCCTCTTCTTTCTGGCGCCCGTGGCACTGCGCATCTCGGCGTCCTCAGTCGCTCGCGTGCAGAGCGCACCACGCTCCCTGCGTCCTTGATCTGCTTGGCACGAACGCCAGACCCCTAACCTCCCCGCACATGACCAAACGAGAAGACCTTCGCAACATCGCGATCATCGCCCACGTCGACCACGGCAAGACGACGCTGGTCGACGCGATGCTGTGGCAGAGCGGCGCTTTTCGCAAAGGCCAGGATGTGGCCGAGCGAGTGATGGACTCGATGGACCTGGAGCGTGAGAAGGGCATCACGATCCTCGCCAAGAACACCACCGTCAACTACAACGGGGTAAAGCTCAACATAATCGACACCCCCGGGCACGCTGACTTCGGCGGCGAGGTCGAGCGCGGATTGACGATGGTCGACGGGGTGCTGCTGCTGGTCGACGCCTCTGAGGGACCTCTCCCCCAGACCCGCTTCGTCCTGCGCAAGGCGCTGGAGGCGAAGCTGCCGGTGATTCTCGTCGTCAACAAGGTCGATCGTCCCGACGCCCGCATCGCTGAGGTGGTCGACGAGGTCTACGAGCTCTTCCTCGACCTCGACGCCAACGACGAGCAGGTCGACTTCCCGATCGTCTACACCAACGCCAAAGCCGGCTGGGCCGCACTCGAGGAGGGGGTTGAGGGCACCGACCTCACGCCACTGATGGACCTGATGCTGGAGCGCATTCCCGCGCCGGAGCACGACCCCAAGCACCCGTTCCAGGCTCTCGTCACCAACCTCGATGCCGACCCGTACGTCGGCCGCCTGGCGCTTTGCCGGGTTCGCCATGGGACAGTCCGCAACGGGCAGCAGATCGCCTGGTGCAAGGCCGATGGCAGCGTCGCGCGGGCGACGATCAGCGAGCTCTACGTGACCGAGGCGCTCGAACGGGTCGCCGCCGCAGAGGCCGGGCCCGGGGAGATCATCGCCGTCGCCGGCCTGCCTGAGGTGACGATCGGCGAGACCTTGGCCGACCCTGAGGACCCGCGGCCGCTGCCTGTGATCGCGGTCGACGAACCCTCGCTCTCGATGGTCGTCGGGATCAACACCTCGCCCCTGGCCGGGACCGAGGGCAAAAAGCTGACTGCACGGCAGGTCCGCGACCGGCTCGACGCGGAGCTGGTTGGCAATGTCTCGATCCGAGTCACCGACACCGAGCGGCCTGACGCCTGGGAGGTACAGGGACGCGGCGAGCTACAGCTGGTCGTGTTGCTGGAGATGATGCGCCGCGAGGGCTTCGAGTTGACTGCCGGCCAACCGCAGGTGATTACCCGTGAGGTCGACGGCAAGGTCCACGAGCCGGTCGAACGACTTGCGATCGATGTGCCCGAGGGTCACGTCGGTGCGATCACCCAGCTCTTGGCCGGGCGCAAGGGCCGCCTCGACCACATGGTCAATCACTCGACCGGCTGGGTCCGGATGGATTACTTGGTCCCGGCCCGGGGACTGATCGGCCTCCGCACCGAGTTCCTCACCGAGACCCGCGGCTCGGGGATCATGCACCACGTCTTCGACCGCTGGGAGCCTTGGGCTGGCGAGCTGCGCACCCGCCAGACCGGGACGCTGGTGGCCGACCGGCGCGGCGCCAGCGCCAGCCACGCGCTGATGAATCTGCAGGACCGCGGCACCCTCTTCATCGGCCCCGGCGAGGAGGTCTACGAGGGGATGGTCGTCGGCGAGAACGCCCGACCCGACGACCTCGACGTCAATGCGATCAAGGAAAAGCACCAGACCAACGTGCGCGCCGCCAGCGCTGACATCCTGGTCCGCCTCGAGCCCCCCAAACGCCTCTCGCTGGAAGCGGCGCTCGAGTTCCTGCGCGACGACGAGTGCGTCGAAGTGACGCCTGAGTCGGTGCGCCTGCGCAAGGTCGAGCTCGACAAAAACAAGCGCCAGAAGACCGCCCGCCAGAGCGCCCGCGTCGCCTAGCGCCGCAGCGCACCTTTTGGGCCTGCAGCGCAGATTTAGCGCAGCGGAAACAAAGAAGCTGCCGCCCCGAAGGACGGCGGCTCCAATCAGGGCCCCTGCCCTGAGCTTTAGACGGTCGCCGCAGCCTGCTCGGACTGGCTGCCCTCGGCGGCCTTCGCTTTCGCTTCGGCCTCCGGCGTGACGTCGTCGATATTGCGCGGCAGCAACACCTCTTTGGCGATCACCAGGCGCTGGATCTGGCTGGTCCCCTCGTAGAGCTGCATGATCTTCGCGTCGCGCATCAGTTTCTCGACCGGGTACTCCTTGATGAAGCCGTAGCCGCCGTAGACCTGCACGGCGTCGACGGTGATCTCCATCGCCGAGTCGGCAGCGAAACGCTTGGCCTCCGAGGAAACCAGCGTGTTGCGCTTGCCCTGGTCGAGCAAGACCGCCGAGTTCCAGACCAGCAGACGACCGGCGTCGACCTTGGTCGCCATGTCGGCGATCATGAACTGGATCGCCTGGTGCATCGCGATCGGCACGCCGAACTGAACCCTTTCCTTCGAGTACTCGGCGGCGAACTCGAACGCGGCGCGGCCGATCCCGACTGCCATCGCAGAAACACCCGGGCGGGTCCGGTCGAGGGTCATCATCGCCAGCTTGAAGCCCTTGTTTTCCTCACCGAGCAGGTTCTCGGCCGGGATCTCAACGTCGTTGAACGAGATGGTCGCGGTGTTGGACGCCCGCTGGCCCATCTTGTCCTCCTTCTTGTCGACAGTGACCCCGGGGAGGTCGGCATCGACGACAAAGGCGCTGATCCCGCGGTGCCCGGCCTCGGGATCGGTCTTCGCGTAGACCGTGAAGTAATCGGCGTAGGTCCCGTTGGTGATGAAGCACTTGGAGCCGTTGATGACGTACTTGTCGCCCTGCTTGACGGCGCGGGTCTTCATCCCGGAGACGTCGGAGCCGGCGTCGGGCTCCGTCAGGCAGAAGGAGGCCAGCTTGGGACTTTCGGTCAGCATCCCGAGGTACTTTTTCTTGGTCTCCTCGGAGCCGCCGAGGGTGATCGGCGCCGAGGCGAGGCCGTTGGCCATCAGCGAGGTGCCGACGCCGGAGCAGCCCCAGCCCATCTCCTCCTCGATCAGGCAGCCGGAGAGGTAGTCGAGGCCGGGCCCGCCGTAGGCCTCAGGGACGTGGGTGTTCATCAACCCGACCTCCCAGGCCTTGTCGATGATCTCCTGCGGCCAGGTGCCCTCTTTGTCGAGCTCCCAGGCGACCTTGCGGATCTCTTTCTCCGCGAAGTTGTGCGCCAGCTCGCGCAGATCCTTCTGCTCGTCGGTCAGAGTGAAATCAACCACTGCTCGAAGCTCCTTTTTCGGGTGGGAGTGGACCGATTGACTGGTCAGTCAACCAGTGCCCAAGAGTAGCGGATGGCCCCGGCCCTGTGGGAAACCCCTAACCTGGGTTCCATGGCTCCACCGGGAGCGCTGATCGACATCCAAGCCGGCTACGTGCTGGCGCTGATCACGCTCATCGTCCTGCCGGTCGCCGCGATCGCCTTCGCCCGCGCCGGGCCGCTCTGGCAGAGCCTCGGCAAAGGGCCGTTCGCCATCGAGCAGGAGCTGCCTCCCTCGATTCGCCCGGGACAGCCAGACCCGCCAGTCGACCGCGGCCTGCAGGAGGCGGAGGCGCGCCAGATGCTGGAGGCGAAGTCCTACCGGCGCCAGCAGCGCGGCGAGTCGCCGCTCGACGTCGAGGCCGAGGTGACGCGCCTGCTCGACTCCCCCGGCGCCGCTAGGCCGGAGATCGACGAGAAGCTGCGTGCCGAGGTCCGCCAGCTGGTCATCGCCCGCAACGAACGGCGTATGCGCCGAGGCGAGGAACCACTCGACGTGGAGAGCGAGATCGACCGACAGCTCGTGGATTTGTAGGATCGAGTCGATGGCCGCCGACAAGGACAATCTCTACCAGGTCGAGGAGCTGCTGAACCAGCCCGGGACCTACTTCAACCCGCAGACCGAGGTGCTGGTCGTGGTCGACGACTCGACCTCGCTCGATCAGGAGGTCTTCAACCTCGAGGATTACGAGGGCGCCGACTGGGTGCGGATCTCCGACGAGGTCCCTGTCGACGAGGACCGCCGCGACGAGGCGCTGGAGCGCTTCCAGACCCACTACCACCCCGGCTTGGGCGGATCCGTCTCGGAGACGGCGCTCGAGCAGGGGGACGAGGAGCTGGACGAGGACGAGAACGGCCAGGAGCCGGGGCGCGAGGACTAGCGCCGGCCATGCTCGAGGAAGGTCAGCCCGCTCCCGACTTCACCTTGCCCGACCAGGACGGCGAGGAACTGACCCTCTCCGAGCTGCGCGGCGAGAGCGTCGTTCTCTACTTTTACCCTCGTGCCGACACCCCCGGCTGCACGGCCCAGGCCTGCAGTGTGCGCGACCACAGCGCCGATTACGGCAAAGCGGGGGCACGGGTGATC
>DATNGU010000142.1:0-2107 GCA_035605775.1 Solirubrobacterales bacterium
ACTCGGCAAGCGCGTCGACTACTCCGGTCGTTCGGTGATTGTGGCCGGCCCGGAGCTGCGACTGTTCCAGTGCGGTCTGCCAAAGCTGATGGCACTCGAGCTGTTCAAGCCATTCATCATGGCCCGCCTTGTGGAGCGCAAGAGCGTTCAGAACATCAAGGCCGCCAAGAAGATGGTCGAGTCGATGGTGCCCGAGGTTTGGGACGTGCTCGAGGAAGTCATCCACGAGCACCCAGTGCTGCTCAACCGCGCGCCGACCCTGCACCGCCTCGGCATCCAGGCCTTTGAACCGGTGCTGGTCGAGGGTAAGGCGATCCAGGTCCATCCGCTGGTCTGCCATGCCTTCAACGCCGATTTCGACGGCGATCAGATGGCGGTCCACGTGCCGCTCTCCGCCGAGGCTCAGGCCGAGGCGCGGATTCTGATGCTGTCGGCGAACAACATCCTCTCTCCCGCCCACGGCGCGCCGCTGGCGACGCCTACCCAGGACATGGTGCTGGGGATCTACTACCTCACCTACGGTCCCCCCGAGGAGGAGCTCGCCAAGCGAGACGAGGAGCTCAAGGCGGGCAAGGGCGCCAACGGCAACAACGCGCCGAAGGTCTTCCGCTCCGCACAGGAGGCCGAGCTTGTCTACGAGAACGGCGGCTGCAAGCTGCACGACCTCGCCGAGTACCGGCGGGCCGGGCACGAGCACTTCCTGACCACGGTCGGGCGGATCATCTTCAACGAAAAGATCGAGCGCGCGCTTGCCGAGGCGCTGGGCGATGAGTTCGACCCGGAGGGCTTTGAGTTCGCCAACAATGCGCTGAAGAAGCGCAACGTCAACGAGATGGTTTCCGACCTGGTCGAGACCTACGGGGCGCCAGCGGTGTCGCGAGTACTCGATGCCTTCAAGGACCTCGGCTTCCACTACGCCAGCCAGGCCGGGATCACGGTTTCCAAGAACAATGTCGTCTCACCGCCGGAGAAGGCGGAGATCCTCGATCGCTACGAGAAGCAGACGGCGGCGATCCAGGGCCAGTACGACGATGGCTACATCACCGCGGAGGAGCGGCACGAGGCGGTCACGGCGGACTGGAACAAAGCGACCGACGAGGTCGCCCAGGCGATGGAGGACAACCTCGACGAGCTCAACCCGATTTTCATGATGGCCAACTCGGGCGCTCGTGGTTCGTTCAAACAGATTCGCCAGCTGGCGGGGATGCGCGGCTTGATGGCCAATCCGAAAGGCGAAATCATCGAGCGGCCGATCAAGGCCAACTTCATGGAGGGCCTCTCGGTGCTGGAGTACTTCATCTCCACCCACGGCGCTCGAAAGGGTCTTGCCGACACGGCACTGCGCACGGCGGACTCGGGCTACCTGACCCGGCGTTTGGTCGACGTTGCCCAGGACGTGATCGTCCGCGACGAGGACTGCAAGACCAAAGACCACATCGAGATGGTGCTGCGCAAGGACGATGGCACGCTCAACGACAACCTCTTTGGTCGCTTGGCGGCGAAAAAGCTCGAAACCAAGCGCGGTCGCGAACTACTCAAGCGCAACCAGGAGATCACCCTCCCCGATGTCGAAGCGATCGCCGAGGCCTTTGGCGACGAGGAGGTCGCGATACCGGTCCGCTCGACCCTGAAGTGCGAGGCCGATTCCGGCGTGTGTCGCTCCTGCTACGGGGTGGCTCCGGCGACCGGCTCGACCGTCAACATCGGCGACGCGGTGGGGATCATCGCCGCCCAGTCGATCGGCGAGCCTGGCACCCAGCTGACCATGCGCACTTTCCACACCGGCGGCGTCGCCGGCCAGGACATCACCCAGGGCCTGCCGCGCATCGTCGAGCTCTTCGAGGCGCGCAAACCGAAGGGTCTGGCGCAGATGGCCGAGGAGGCGGGCAAGGTCTCGGTCGAGGAAACCGACAAAGCACTGAAAGTCATCGTCACCGAGTCGAGCGGCGAGGAGCACAGCTACAGCTTCCCCCCCCGTACCCGGTTGCACGTCAGCGATGGTGAGAAGGTCGAGATCGGCCAGCAGCTCAACGAGGGCTCGCTCTACCCGGCCGACCTGCTGGCGATCCGCGGCCGCACCGACGTCGAGCTCTACCTGGTGGCCGAG